>NZ_JBSGFQ010000050.1:0-90917 GCF_053603495.1 Nonomuraea sp. NPDC004186
CCGCTGTCCCTCCCTGCTGGTCACCTCGCTGACGGCGAGCAGGACGGTGTCGTCGTCCAGCGCGGCGCCGACTACGGACGGGTGTCAGCCCAGATGCCGGGCGAAGAACCGCAGCGAGCTGTCCGTCTCGAACCGCGGCAGATCCCCGTGCTTGCCGGGATTGGCGTGCAGCGTCTTCTCGGCCGAAGCGAAGGCGTCGAACAACGCCAGGCCCTCGGCCCGCGGCACCCGCTCGTCGTCCCACTGGAGCAGGAACTGCACCGGTACGGTGATCCGCGCCGCGCTCTCGGCCAGCGTGGTCGCCCCGAGCAGGCCCAGCACCGCGGCGCCGACGCGGGGTTCCGCGGCGACGAACGGGACGCCGAGCCCGCAACCCATCGACACACCCCAGTAACCGACCGGACCTGCGCCGACGTGGTCGAGCTGCTGGAGCGCGGTCAGGACCGCCTGCCATTCCGCGACGGCCTGACCGGCCAGAAGACTGTGCATGGCGAGGACCTGCGCGGTCGCGTCCTCGCCTGCGGCCGCGCGGGCCCGCATCTCGGTCGCGATCCGGCCGAACTCCTCGCCCTTCGGCCGCTCGCCGTGGTTGGGCGCGTCGATCGCGGCGACCGCGAACCCGCCCTCGGCGACGAAGTCGTGCGCGCGGGCCAGGATGCCGGGCGCCTTCTTGTGCTGCCCGCCGCCGTGTCCCATCAGGATCAGGGGACGAGTGCTCGGGGCGGCTTCCGGCGTCCACAGCACGCCGGGGATCTCGCCGAGGGTGAAGAGCTGTTCGGTGACGCCGTCCGACGACGTCCGGGAGATGAAGCGCATGGCGTTTCAAGCCTTTCGGGAGGCCTTCTGCGGGCGCTCCCTAGACCATGCGTGGGAGGGAGCCCCGACCTGTCACAGCGTTGATCGGTCTCACCTCCTCGAGTTCGCGGCGATGCACGGCGCCGCCGAAGCTATCACAACACGTGGAGGGAGTACGCTGTGGCTGGCGTTTCGGGACGCGACCGGTCCGCGGAAAGGGCTCAGCCCACCCGATCTTCATGGTGTTCAGTCATGGTGCAGTTCCTCCTTTTCGGCCCGAAGATGCGGACGTCGGGCATAACCGGAAGGGAGGTCTTCGTGGCGAACCGTCTGCCCGAAAACCCCAGCCTCGACCACCTGAAGAACGAGGCCAAGCAACTGCTGCGCGGCGTACGCGCGGGCGAGCTCCGCGCACTCGCGACGGTCGGCGGGTGGTATCCGGGTGCGCCGTCAGAACTGCGGTTGGCCGACGCGCAACTGGTGGTCGCCCGCAAGTACGGCTTCACCAGCTGGCCGCAGTTGCGGGCACACCTGGCGATGCTGGGCAGGTTCGCGCGCCGGCCGCACGAGGTGGGCCCCTCGGCCGACCCCGCGACCGAGTTCCTGCGGCTGTCCGGCCTCGCCTACCACGGACCCGCGAGGACCGAGGCGGCGGCGCGGCTGCTGGACAGGCGTCCCGAGACGGCCGGCGCGTCGGTGTGGACGATGGCGGCGCTCGGCGACGCCGCCGGGACGGCCCGCGCGGTCGCGTCCGACCCCGCATCGGCCCGGGCCTCCGGCGGCCCCTTCGGCTGGGAGCCGCTGCTGTATCTGACCTGTTCACGGGAGGCGCAGGCCGACGCCGTGGGGACGGCGCGGGTCCTGCTGGAGGCGGGAGCCGATCCGAACGCCGGCTACCTGCCAGAAGGGCTCGGACCGCCGTTCACCGCCTTGACGGGCGCGCTGGGCGGCGGGGAGCTGGGGCAGCCGCCGCATCCGCGGGACCTGGAACTGGCCCGGGTGCTCCTGGAGGCCGGGGCGGACGCCAACGACGGCCAGGCTCTGTACAACCGCGGAGTCATGGGCGACGACACCGGCTACCTGGAGCTGCTGCTGGAGTTCGGGCTCGGCGGCGGGGACGGCGGGCCATGGGCGGCCAGGCTGGGACGCGTACAGGACTCCCCGGCCCGCATGCTGGCGAACACGGTGCTGACGGCCGCGTTGCGTGGCCAGGCAGGCCGGATGCGATGCCTGCTGGCACACGGCGCGCCCGCGGACGCCAAGAGCGACGGGCATCCGTTCTTCGGCGGGCACACGGCGCTGGAGCTCGCTCTGCTGGGCGGGCATACGGACGTCGCGCGGCTCCTGTCCGACGCGGGGGCCTCCGGCACCCTGCGCGGGCTGGACGCCGCGGAGGCCGCGATCATGCGAGGCGATCGGGAGCAGGCCGGGCACCTGCTGAGCGCCGATCCCGGACTGGCCGGGCAACTCGTGACGCGGCGGCGGGATCTGCTCATCAGGGCCGCGGAGTACGGCCGGGTGCCTGCCGTACGGCTGGCCTGCGGGCTGGGTTTCGACGTGAACGCGCGCCTCCCGGCGACGGCGCTGCACAAGGCGGCGCGGGCAGGCGACCTGCCGATGGTGCGAACGCTGGTGGAGTTGGGAGCCGACCCGTCAGGACGGGAGCACGACTACGACGCCACGCCGCTGGAGTGGGCACAGTTCGCCGGCCAGGCCGAGGTGGTGGACTTCTTGCGCTGATCACCACCACCATCTCATCATCAAGCATCCCGGTCCCCCGCACGCCCCCAGCCTCCGCGGCGACCCGGCCTGCTCCTTGCGCTTGCTGCGGGACCGCCGCGGTGCGTTACCGAGTTGCGGCGATCTGTCCGAGCAGGTCCGTCGTCACGCGGTCGAGGCGGGCCGCGGCGTCCGGGTCGAAGTCCTTGCCGGTCATCGGCAACGGCTTGCCGCGCATGTAGGCGGTGACGGCGGATCCGGGCGCGGCGTCCAGCAGTGCGGCGATCGGCACGATCGCCTTGCCGACCGGCATCGCGAAGAACCGGGCGAGCGCCTTGGTGACGGCACGCCTGGGCTGCGACAGCGGGTCGGCCATGCCGGTGTTCACGAAGCCGGGGTTGTAGAGGACATAACGCGTACGGGCGGCCGGGTGGCGAGCGGGGAAGCCGGCTCCCAGCAGGTCGTTGCAGCGCGAGGACTGCATCGCCGCGCGCATCCCCGTGTAACCGTCGCGCCACTGGAGGTCGTCCCAGTTGACGCGGCCCGGCAGGCCGCCGGGTCCGGCGATGTTCATCACGACGGGCGCCTGCGCGCGTTCCAGGTGCCCCATCAGGCCGTGGCCGATGACGAACCGGCTCAGGTAGGCGAGCGCGAAGGTGAACTCCAGCCCGTCCGCCGTCTCCTCGCGCTTGGGCCGGAACCGCTGGGCCGCGAACACCAGCCCGTCCACGGCCTCGGTGGTCGCCTTGACCTCCTCGACCACCTGCCGCATGCCCGCGACGGTGCTCAGATCGGCCCGGAGAAACACGGCCCTGCCCTCGGCGCCGAGCCGGTGCGCCTCGGCGAGGAAGGCACGCCCCTTGTCCTCCCCGCTGGCCACGGCGATCACGCTGTCCCCGCGCCCCAGGAAATGCAGCCCGAGGCCCTTGCCCATGCCGTCCGTGCCGCCGGTGATCACGTATGTACGCATTCCCGAGCCCTCTCAAGTCATCGATCGGTGACAAGAATGCTAGGCCCGGTGGATGGTTAAGTCAACGTACGATGACTTAGGATGATTTGCATGGACCAGCCGAAACGCCGCGACAAAGCCGCCACCCGCGCCAAGCTGCTCGACGCCGCCCGCCTGCGCTTCGCCCGCCAGGGCTACGACGGCACCGGCGTACGTGAAATCGCGGCCGACGTGGGCGTCGATCCGGCCCTGGTCTTCCGCTACTTCGGCTCGAAGGAGCAACTCCACGAGGAGGCCGTACGCGTGGAGATCCCGGCCGGCCTCACGGACGATCCGGCGCGTCCGCTCACCCACATCACCGACACGCTGCTGCACGATGTCGTCTTCGCCGACTGGGAGCAGTTCGCCGGCGAGCACCCGCTCCTGGTGATGCTGCGCTCCGCGGGACGCCCGGCCATCCGCGAACAGCTGCGTACGCAGATCTGCGAGGGCTACCTGCCCGACTTCGCCGAGAGGATGGGAGGCGAGAACCCCGCCCTGCGGGCCGAGATGGTGGGCGCGCTGCTGCTCGGCATGGGCGTGATGCGCTCGCTCCTCGGCAGCCCCGCCCTGAGCGACGCCTCCTTCGAGGAGACGCGCGCGCTGGTCGCCCGCCTGGTCACTGCCTTGAGCGATCAACCCTCTCGATAACCCCAGTTATGCGCCTTTTGTCGCGGAGCGCCGGCCCGGCGCGGGGCTGACCCGAGTCACCCGCTCAACATCGCCACGATCGTCCGGGAGACGCAGGGCACGCCGCTTCTGCACGAGTGGCGCGAGAAGACGGAGAAGGGCGAGGTCATCGGGAACCGCATGATCGACGGCCACCCCTCGGTTCTCGTGGGCAGGGTGGGGCGTTCGTGCTCGGCGGTGCGTGGCGTCAACCTGCGAACTTCTCGACAGCCGCCGGGGTGACGGGGGTGAAGAAGTTGACGAGGTTGCCGTCGGGGTCGCGGAACAGCAGCGACCGGTTGCCCCAGGGCATCGTGGTGGGCTCGTTGACGAAGTCGGTGACGAAGCCGGTCAGGTTCCGGTGAACGCGATCCACGTCGTCGACGAGGAACTCGGTGATCACGCTGTGGTTGTCCGCCGGGCGGGCAGAGCCCGGGGCGAACAGCGGGACGGTGCGAGTGCCGGCGATCGCGAGGGTGGCCTTGGGGGTCCTGAGTTCGGCGAAGTCCTCGGTGGCCCACACCGCACGCACCCCTGTGGCTCGTTCATAGAACTCGACGAGGCGCGCGACGTCGCTGGTGATGATCCGGATCGAGACGAAGTTCATTGGGGAGCTCCTTGGCTGTGCTGGTGTCGTGCGCTTCGCAGACTAGGAGAAATAGTGGACAGAATCGGTCCTGTATTCGCATAGGCTGCGAACATGCCTCGACCCACTGGGCGCGTGCTGACACTCCTGGAGCTGCTGCAGTCGGGCGGCATCCGGACCGTGGCCGAACTCGCCGACCGGCTCGGCGTCGAAGGACGTACCGTGCGGCGGTATGTGGACCAACTGATCGATCTCGACGTGCCCGTGGAGTCGGTGCGCGGCCGCTACGGCGGGTACCGGCTCGCTCCCGGGTACCGCCTGCCGCCGCTCATGCTCAGCGACGACGAGGCGCTGGCCGTGCTGCTCGGCCTGGTCGCCGGCCGCCGAGCAGGGTTGATGACGACGCAGCACACGGCCAGCGAGACGGCATCGGCCAAGATCCGGCGGGTGCTGCCCAAGCACCTCGCCCGCCGGCTCGACACACTCCTGGAGTCTCTCGCCTTCACGGATCAGCCCGGCGAGTTCGCCGCCCCGGACGCCGGGATCCTGCTCACCATCGCCGATGCGGTACGCCACCGCCGACCGGTCTCGATCCGCTACACCGACCGCGACGGGCGGCTCAGCGAACGCACGCTGCACGCGTACGGGATCGTCGCCCATTCGGGCCGGTGGTACGTCACCGGCAACGACGCCCGGATCGGCGAGGACCGGACCTTCCGGCTCGATCGCATCGCGGACGCGAGGGCCCTGCCCGGCTCATTCGACGCGCCCGCAGGTCCGGGTCCGGCACAGCGCGTGTTGTCAGGGTTCGCCACGGCTGAGTACCGGCATGAGGTGACCTTGCGGATCCACGGGACAGTTGAGCAGATTCGCGCCCACCTTCCCGCCAGCGTCGCGAGCCTGGAGGAGCACGAGCCCGCGGCCGGCGAGGACCGGGCGAGCGAGCGCTGGCTGCGCGTCGAGCTACGGGTGGAGCGGCTCGACTGGTTGCCTCCGGCACTCGCCGCACTCGGCCGGCCGTTCGTCATCGAGCGCCCCGACGAACTGCGCGACCGCGTCATCGCGCTTGCCGATCACCTCGCGTCCTACGCCCGCCAAGCCTGACGGCGAGGAACCAATGTCATGAGGTGGCACACCTGGTCGTCGTCCAGCAGGGGCCGGCCGCCGGACGCGACCAGGCCGAGGGCGAGGACCGGACGGTCAGCGCCGGCACCACCGTGGTGCACGCGAACCGCACCGGCTTTCCCGAAACCAGCTCCTGTCGCACACCGAGTTACCGGCTCCGGCCCGAACTCGGGGATGTCTGCTGGTGTCTCGCCTGTTCAGGGATATCGGCAGGCCCACGGGGGCCTTCGGCGGGCGGGGCGGGGTCCAGCAGGCCCACCACCCGGATGGGCAACGGGTGGGCGAGCCTGGCCCACCTACCCGGATGCCTACTCGTGGCGGGCCGTGCTGTCTCGGACGATGAGTTCCGTTGCCAGTTCGACCCGCTTGGTCTCCGGGACCTCGCCGCGGCCCATGGCCAGGACCGTGCGGGTGGCGAGGGCGGCCATCTCCTGCAGCGGCTGGCGTACCGTGGTCAGGGGTGGCCAGGCCGACTTGGACAGGGGCAGGTCGTCGAAGCCCACCACGCTCAGGTCCTCGGGGACGCGAAGGCCGCGCTGGCGGGCCGCCTCGAACACGCCGAAGGCCATCAGGTCGCTCCCGGCGAAGATCGCCGTCGGGGGCGTGTCCAGGGAGAGCAGTGCGTGGCCCTCGTCGTGGCCCGACTCCACCAGGAACGTGCCGCGGCGGATCAGCTCCGGCTCGATCGGCACCCCGGCCGTCTCCAGGGCCGCGCGGTAGCCGTCCACGCGGGCCTGGCTGCACAGCATGTCCGTGGGGCCGCTGATCATGCCGATGCGCCGGTGGCCGAGTTCGAGCAGGTGGCGGGTGGCGGCCAGGCCGCCGTTCCAGTTGGTGGCCCCGACCGAGACGACGCCGGGGGCGGGCTCGCCCTCCGGGTCGACCACGGCGAACGGGAGCGAGCGCGCGCTGAGCTGGGCCTGGATGCCGGTGGACAGGCGCGAGGCGACGATGACCACGCCGTCGGTACGGCGGGCGGCCAGGCGTTCGAGCCAGTCGCGGCCCGGTCCGGCATGGGTGTGCAGGACGGAGATGACCACGCTGGCCCCGGCCTCGTGGGCCGCCCCCTCCGCGCCGCGCACGATCTCCATGGCCCACGGCGACTCGATCTCGGCGAAGACCAGGTCGACCAGGCCGGCCGGGGTGTCGTCCTGGCTGATGCGCCGCTGGTAGCCGTGTTCCTGCAGGAGTCGTTCGACTCGATGGCGGGTCGCCGGAGCGACCTCTGGACGTCCGTTGATGACCTTGGACACCGTCGGAATGGAGACCCCGGCCTCTTCCGCGATCAGTGCGATCGTCACCCGCCGCTTCGCTGACACGTTCGGGAGTGTATCCGAAAGTTTCGGTTTGGGATCGCTCCCACCCGAGGTGTTGACGCTTTACGCAGCGTTTACCTACGATCCAGGCAGCGAAACTATCGGGGAGATAACGAAATTTTCGCACGGTGCGCCGCACTGTGCCCCATGAGTCACGCTGAGTCCCGCGAATCACGTGCAGGGGTCCGTACGGCAGGCCGAGCCAGTCTGAGGGAAGGACCCCTGATGAAACGCAGTCTGGTGTTGATCGCGACCGCAGTGCTCATGACCGGCTGCGGCGGTGGGGGCGGTGGGGGCAGCAGCACGGCCCCCCAGCAGAGCGGCTCGGCCGCCAAGGTCACTCTTGAATGGTGGCACCTGTCGACCACGGAGCCGCTCAAGTCCCTCTGGGCGCAGCGGGCCAAGGAGTTCGAGGCCAAGCATCCCAACGTCACCATCAAGGCGACCGTCCTGGAGAACGACGCGTACAAGGCCAAGCTGACCACGATCACGCAGTCGGGCAAGGCTCCCGACCTGTTCGCCACGTGGGGCGGCGGCGTGCTCAAGCAGCAGATCGACGCCGGGCTGGTCAAGGACATCTCCTCCGACGTCGCCGACGTCCTGCCCAGCTTCACGCCGGCCGCGCTGGGCGCGTACCAGGTCGACGGCAAGACGTACGGGCTCCCGACCGACATCGGCCTGGTCGGCTTCTGGTACAACAAGAAACTCTTCGCCAAGGCCGGCGTCACGCAGCCGCCCGCCACGTGGTCGGCGTTCCTCGAGGACGTCAAGAAGCTCAAGGCGGCGGGCGTCACCCCGATCGCCCTGGCCGGCAAGGAGAAGTGGCCGGGCCACTACTACTGGGCCTACCTCGCCATGCGCATCGCCGGCCTCGACGCGCTCAAGCAGGCGGCCGTCGACCACGACTTCACCAAGCCCGACTTCGTGGCCGCCGGGCAGCAGGTCAAGGCGCTGGCGGACCTGCAGCCGTTCCAGAAGGGCTTCCTCGGCGCGGGGTACGGCACCCCGGACGGCCAGGCGGCCACCGTGGCGAACGGCAAGGCCGCCATGGAGCTGATGGGCCAGTGGGCGCCCGCCGTGCAGAAGGACGCCGGCAAGGGCCTCGGCGACGACCTGGGCTTCTTCCCCTTCCCCGCGGTCGAGGGCGGCAAGGGCTCGATCTCCGACGCGTTCGGCGGTGGCGGCGGCCTGGCCGTGGGCGCGGACGCCCCCGCGGAGGCCGTGCAGTTCGCGAAGTTCATGACCGAGATGGACAACCACTCCAAGGCCGTGGCGGCCGGCGGCGTGCTGCCGGTGCTCAAGGGCGAGGAGAGCGCGGTCACGGACCCCAACCTCAAGCAGGTGGCGACCCAGCTGGCCGCGGCCGGCGGCTACCAGCTCTACCTCGACCAGGCCTACCCGCCCGCCGTCGGCCAGCAGGTCAACGACAGCGTCGCCGAACTCATCGCCGGTACGAAGACGCCGGAGGAAGTCGGCAAGGCCATCACCGAAGTGGCCAAGAGCGAAGGATGACGACCCTCGTCAAGGGGCCGGAGGCGGTCACGCGTCCGGCCCCCTCCCCTGCCGCCAGGCGGCGCGGCCGCTGGGTGACCATCGCCCTGTTCCTGCTCCCCGCCCTGGTCCTCTTCCTGCTGCTGGTCGTCGCACCCATCCTCGTGGCGTTCTACGCCAGCGTGTTCAGGTGGAACGGCTTCGGCGGCCTGCCGACCAACTTCATCGGGCTCGACAACTTCACCCGGCTCTTCGGCACCGAAATTTTCGGCCAGGACCTGTGGCACCTGCTGGTCCTCGTGCTGCTGTCGGTCTGCGTCCAGCTCCCGTTCTCGCTGGCCATCGCGATGCTGCTGAACCAGCGCATCCGCGGGCGGGCGCTGTACCGGGTGGTGTTCTTCGCGCCGTACGTGCTCTCCGAGGTCATCACCGGCGTGCTGTTCTCGCTGATCCTCTCGCCCGAGTCCGGCATGGCGAACCAGGTCCTGTCGGTGTTCGGGCTCGACTCGGAGTGGCTGGCCGACCCCGACACCGTGATGCCGTCGCTCTTCCTGGTGATGATGTGGAAATATTTCGGCTTCCACATGATGATCTATCTCGCGGGGCGGCAGAGCATCCCGAACGAGCTCATCGAGGCCGCCCAGATCGACGGGGCCACGAGCTGGAAGACGTTCCGGCACATCACGCTGCCGCTGCTCGGGCCGACGATCCGGATCAGCGTCTTCCTGTCCGTCATCTACACGATCCAGCTCTTCGACCTGGTGTGGATCCTCACCCAGGGCGGGCCGTCGCACTCGTCCGAGACGATGGCCGTCACGATGATGGACTGGGGCTTCAAGCGCTCCCAGGTCGGCTACGCCAGCGCGATCAGCGTCGTGATGTTCGCGCTCAGCCTCGTCTTCGCCCTCGTCTACCAGCGGTTCGTGATGCGCCGCGACCTGGAGGGCGCGACCACCTCGATGGGAGAGCGCCGATGATCCATCGCAAGAAGTCCTCGCCGCGGCGCAACACCCTGCCGCTGCATCCGATCGCGTGGGTCGTCGGCCTGTTCATCATCATCCCGGTGGTGTACGCGCTGATCGGCGGCTTCAAGTCCACCAGCGAGCTGTCCACCAACCCGCTCGGGCTGCCCAACACCTGGGCCACAGAGAACTACACCGACGTGATCGGCTCCGGCTCGTTCTGGCTGCAGCTGTGGAACAGCACGTTCATCGCGGTCGTGACGACCGTGCTGACCGTCGGGGTGTCGGCGCTGGCGGGGTTCGTCTTCGCCAGGTTCGCCTTCCGCGGCAGGGAGCTGTACTTCACGCTGTTCACGGCCGGGCTGATGTTCCCGTTCGCGGTGGCCATCCTGCCGATCTTCGTGCTGCTGCGCACGTTCGGGCTGCTGGGCAACCCGCTCGGCGTGATCCTGACGCAGGCGGCCTTCGGCCTGCCGCTGACGATCATCATTCTGCGCGGCTTCTTCCGCGGCATCCCGGGCGAGATCGAGGAGGCGGCCATCATCGACGGCTGCAGCCCGTTCGGCTTCTTCTGGCGGATCCTGCTGCCGATGGCCAGGCCCGCCATCGCCACCGTCTCGGTGCTGGCCATCGTGGGGAGCTGGAACAACTTCATGCTGCCGCTCGTGGTCTTCAACGAGGAGTCGAGCTGGACACTGCCGCTGGGCATCCAGCAGTTCCAGGGCCAGTACGCCTCCGACACCGCCCGCATCCTGGCCTATCTCGTCCTGGCCATGGTGCCCGCGCTCGGCTTCTACGCCGTCGCGGAACGTCACCTGGTCGGCGGTCTCACCGCGGGCGCGACGAAGGGGTGATCACCTTCCACCTGCGAACGTGACTCGCCGCACACTGTCGCTTCCAGCTCTTGCGCTAGGTATGCTTCGCCTGCCCTAATTTAGGTAAGCCTTTCCTCAGGGAATGCCAAGCAAAACCTCAGCAAACGGGAGTGACGGTGCTCGCCAGTTACCTCATCGGACTGCGCGAAGGTCTCGAGGCGGCACTCGTCGTCTCAGTCCTGGTCGCCTTCCTGGTCAAAAGTGACCGCAAGGACAAGCTCCCGCAAGTGTGGACGGGAGTCGGCGCGGCCGTCGCGCTGTCCGTGGGGTTCGGGGCACTGCTGACGTTCACCGCCGCCCATCTGGGACACACCGGGCAGGAGCTGTTCGACGCGATCACCTCGCTGCTCGCCGTCGTGTTCGTCACCTGGATGATCTTCTGGATGCGGCGGGCGGCCCGCGCGCTCTCCGGCGAGCTGCGGGGCAAGCTCTCCGACGCGCTGGAGCTCGGCTCGATCGCGGTGGTCGTGATGGCGTTCCTCGCCGTCGCCCGCGAGGGGCTGGAGACGGCGATCCTGTTCTTCGCCTCCGTGCAGGGCGCCGTCACCACGCCGGAGCCGCTCATCGGCATCAGCCTGGGGCTGCTCACCTCCGTACTCATCGGCTGGGGCCTCTACCGCAGCGCCGTGAAGATCAACCTCACCAAGTTCTTCACCTGGACGGGGCTGCTGCTGATCCTCGTGGCCGCGGGCATCTTCAAGTACGGCGTGCACGACCTGCAGGAGGCCAACATCCTGCCCGGCCTGAGCACGTACGCCTTCGACATCAGCAGCGTCATCCCCGCCGACTCCTGGTACGGCACCCTGCTGTCGGGCATGTTGAACATCACGCCCCAGCCCAGCGTCGCCGAGGTCATCGCCTGGGCCTGCTACCTCGTCCCCACCCTTTTCTTCTTCCTGCGCAACACGCGGGTGAAGTCCACGCCGTCGCCCGCTTCCTCCGCGGCCTGAACAGGAGCATCATGCGCACCCCCATCCGCCTGTCCTTCGGGGCGCTCGCCCTGGCGACGCTGGCCGCCTGCGGCTCGGGCAACACCCCCGCTGCCTCCCCCGCCTCCGGCTCCGCCCCCGCGAAGCCGGGCAAGGTCACCGTGGCGGCGTCCGACACGGAGTGCAAGGTCGGCGCGTCCGAGGTCGCGGCGGGCACCACGACGTTCACGATCACGAACGGCGGCACCAAGGTGACCGAGTTCTACGTGTTCGCCCCCGGTGACCGGGTCATGGCCGAGGTCGAGAACATCGTTCCCGGGCTGACCAGAGAGCTCATCGCCGAACTTCCGGCGGGCGCGTACGAGACCGCGTGCAAGCCGGGCATGGTCGGCAAGGGCATCCGCAACGCGTTCAAGGTGACCGGCGAGCACAAGGCGCTCACCGAGGACGCCAAGCTCGCCGACGCGGTCGCCAGCTACAAGCGCTACATCAAGTCGCAGAGCGACACGCTGCTGGTCAAGACGCAGGAGTTCGTGGACGCGGTCAAGGGCGGGAAGATCGACCAGGCCAAGGAGCTGTTCCCGGTCGCGCGTACGTACTGGGAGCGCATCGAGCCGGTGGCCGAGATCTTCGGCGACCTCGACCCGGCCATCGACGCCCGCGAGGCGGACCTGGCCGACGGCGAGGAGTGGACCGGCTTCCACAGGATCGAGAAGGACCTGTGGATCAAGAAGGACATCAGCAAGGACGGCGCCATCGCGGACAAGCTGATCGCCGACGTCAAGACGATCGTGGACAAGTCGAACGCCGCCGAGCTGACCCCCCTGAACCTGGCCAACGGCGCCAAGGAACTGCTCGACGAGGTCGCCACCGGCAAGATCACCGGCGAGGAGGACATCTGGTCGCACACCGACCTGTGGGACTTCGACGCCAACCTCGAAGGCTCCAAGGCGGCCGTGCAGTCGCTCAGGCCGGTGCTGGAGGATCGGGCTCCCGACCTGGTCAAGACGCTGGACGAGAAGTTCACGGCGGCCGAGGCGGCGCTGGACGCGCACCAGAAGGGCGACGGCTGGCAGCTGCACAACGAGCTGTCCAAGGCTGAGCTGAAGACCTTGTCGGACGCGATCAACGCGCTGGCCGAGCCGATCAGCAAGATCGCGCCGGTCATCACCAAGTAGCGGGAGGTGACGGCAATGAGCCAGCGGGTGAGCCGCAGGGGGCTGTTCGGGCTGGGAGCCGCGGGCGCCGCCGTGGTCGGGGCCGGGGTCGTGGCCGCGAACACACTCTTCGAGGAGCCGCCGGTCGCGCACGCCTCCTCGACCTCCGACCCGTTCCCCTTCTATGGCGAGCACCAGTCGGGCATCGTCACTCCGGCGCAGGACCGGCTGCACTTCGTGGCGTTCGACGTCACCACGGACAAGCGCGCCGAGCTGGTCGAGCTGCTGCAGGAGTGGACGGCGGCGGCCGCGCGGCTCACACAGGGCAAGGAGGCCGGGTCGTACGGTGCGGTGGGCGGCGCGCCGGAGGCCGCGCCCGACGACACGGGCGAGGCGCTGGGGCTGCCCGCGTCGGGGCTGACGCTGACGATCGGGTTCGGGGCGTCGCTGTTCGACGAGCGCTTCGGGCTGAAGGACAAGCGGCCGGCCGCTCTCGCCGACTTGCCGAAATTTCCGGGAGAGCAGCTCATTCCGGAAATTTCCGGTGGGGACATCTGCGTGCAGGCGTGCGCCCACGACCCCCAGGTCGCCGTGCACGCCATCCGCAACCTGGCCAGGCTCGGCTTCGGCAAGGTCTCCGTACGCTGGTCGCAGCTCGGCTTCGGCCGTACGTCGTCCACGTCCCGCTCCCAGACGACCCCCCGCAACCTGATGGGCTTCAAGGACGGCACCAACAACCTCAAGCTGGAGGACGCCGCCCTGCTCCGCGACCAGCTGTGGGCCGCCGCGCAGGACGGCAGCGACTGGATGGCGGGCGGCTCGTACATGGTGACCAGGAAGATCCGGATGGCGATCGAGACCTGGGACCGCACGTCGCTCGTGGAGCAGGAGCAGATCTTCGGCCGGGACAAGGGCGAGGGGGCTCCCTTGGGCAGGAAGGCCGAGTTCGACCTGGTGGACTTCGCGTCCAAGGGGGCCGACGGGCAGCCGAACATCAAGGACGACGCCCACGTACGGCTCGCCCACCCGACCTCCAACGGCAACGCGCACCTGCTGCGCCGCGGCTACAACTTCGTGGACGGCTCCGACGGCCTCGGCCGCCTGGACGCGGGCCTGTTCTTCATCGCCTACCAGCGCGACCCGCGCAAGCAGTTCGTACCGGTACAGATGAACCTGGCCAAGCACGACGCCCTCAACGAGTACATCAAACACGTCTCCAGCGGCCTGTTCGCCTGCCCACCCGGGGTCCGCGACGCCGGCGACTACTGGGGCCGCACCCTCTTCGGATAGCCAGCAGTAGGTTGCGCGCCGCCGCCCCACCCGTTGCCCCTATTACCAAGTGGGCCTGCTGGACCCCGCCCCGGGCCAAAGGTCTTCGCGGGGAGCGCTTCGCGCTCGGGGCTCAGGCGTCCTCATTTGGGCGCCTGGCGGCGCAACCCCCGCGCCTCGCGGCGCCATCGCCCGCCCGTTGCCCGGTCACCGGGTGGGCCTCCTGGAGCCCACCCCGAGCGGTCCTCGCTGCCGCTCGGTCGCCTTCCTGGAGCGCGCATGGTCCTTCGCAAGGGGGCGCTTCGCGCACGGGGCTCAGGCGATGCTTCCAGTCGGGCCAAGCCCCGACCCCTTCGCTGGGACGCTCTTCGGCAAAGCGCCCACATAGGCATCGGCAGAACGCCCACGCCTCATGTGGCAGAACGTCCACGTAATATTCGGCAGAACGCCCACATAGCTAGCGGCAAACTGCCCACAAAACCGGTTGACCTCCGGTAATCTCCGTCAGTGTGACACAGCCAGCTCTGTTCTCTCGCCGCGCCCAAGCCATGACCCTGGAAGCACTGGCGGACACGCGGGTGGTCGTCGTCAACGGCGCTCGGCAAGTTGGAAAGAGCACGCTGGCGAGCTTGATCGCCAGCCAGGTGGACAACGCCCGCCAGCTCTACCTGGATGACCCTGCGATCCTGGCCGCAGCCGAAGAGGATCCCGTCGGCTTCGTCCGGCACGACGCACTTCTGCTGATCGATGAGATCCAGCGTGCCCCGCAACTACTCCTGCCGATCAAGCACGAGGTTGATCGGGATCCGCGAGCAGGCCGTTATCTCCTCACCGGTTCCGCACGCCTACTGGACCTACGCGATCTGCCAGACGCCCTGCCGGGCAGGACGGAGACCATCGAGTTGTGGCCACTGTCCCAGGGGGAGATCGACAGCGCTCCGGATGGCTTCGTGGATTACGTCTTCACACATGGCGCCGACGTTTCCATGCGTCCCTGCTCGCTGCGTAAGCCTGACTACGTGGACAGGGCGCTGCGCGGCGGCTACCCGGAGGCGGTCCGGCGGGACCCGGGACGCCGGCGCAACAGGTTCTTCGACTCCTACATAACCGATCTGATCACCAGAGACGTCCGCCAGATCTCCGACATCGAGCGTCCGGCAGAGATGCGCAGGCTTCTCAGCGTCATAGCGGCCCGGATGGGAGGACTGGCGGTGGTCCAGTCGATCGCCGGCGACGTGGGTCTTCCTCGGATGACGCTCTCCCGCTATTTGGACCTCCTGGAACTGGTCTTCGTGATCAAACGCATACCTGCCTGGTCGTCGAATCTCACTCGCCGCGCCATCTCCACGCCCAAGCTGCTCGTCACAGACAGCGGACTCGGCGGCCAGCTCATCGGCATGTCACCAGAACGCGCTAGAGACGTCACCGCCCCCGTTGGCCCACTGCTCGAGAATTTCGCGATCGGTGAGGTGGCACGTCAGCTCACCTGGGCCAACGAACCCGTCCAGCTGTTCCACTACCGAGACCGCGACAAAGTGGAGGTGGACATCGTCCTGGAGCACGCATCCGGCGAAGTGATCGGCATTGAGATCAAAGCCGCCGAAACCGTCCGAGGCGACGACTTCCGTGGACTGCGCCACCTGGCCGACAGGCTCGGAGCAAGATTTCGCGCTGGGTTCGTCCTCTATACCGGCGAACAGGTCCTGCCTTTCGGCGAGAGGCTGCGCGCGCTCCCCATGGCGTCCTTGTGGACGCTCGGCAACACGACCGAGAAGGAATAGCCAGGTCAGCGCGCCAAAGCACGTATTTCCCTGTGCGGGGCGGGCGGATCTGGAGCCGAGCCGGTGGCCCAGATCTGTTGAGCACACCACGAGAGTCACTATCGCCTCCCGGCCTGCCGCCATTACTCGCCCTTCGTACGGACAGCCTCTGGTCCGTTGCTGGATAAGGGCAGCCCTTGGGACTATCCGCAATTCCGCTTGCCCGGCGGCCGCGGTCGGCGAAAGCGCCCTTGCAGGCGCTGGCCGCACAGAGGTGGAGGCGTTGCCAGCCGCCCGAGGCGGCGTTCCATACTCTTTTACTGTGGATACACGGATGTTGTGGCATGGCGGGGTCACGGGTACGGATGGAGCCGGCGTCCCCCTCCACCGACCTGGTACGAGGAAACATGAGTCGTGACGTCTCCGTCGGCCTGGAGTTCCAGCGCGACATCGACTTCGAGGAAATCCTCGATCGGCTCGCTCGGGCCGGTTGGGAATTCCTCCGCGAAGAGGACTCCATCTGGTACTCGACCGACTCCGACTGGAAAGTTCTGCCACTGGCCCGCCTGGACGAGGCGAAGCGCGACATGCGTACCGCTTACGAGGCCGGGGAGGCAGTGAGCATCACGGCCAGGCTGCCCGATGAGGAGACCTTCGCGAACGTGCTGTTCCACGAGAAAAGGACGTCGGTCTGGCTGATCCCCCTACTGGATTACCGCGCCATCGCGCACCTGCCTGAGTTCGTCGATCTCGGCTGGTATCTCGAGAGGTTCCTGGCTCCGTGCCGAGATCTGCCCATCCTTCGAACGGAAGCCAGCGAGCAGCGGTGACGGTGCCGGATGGGAGGGCATGCTGACGCGCCGGGCGGTTGAGGGTCTCGCTGCCGCCGGGAGCGCGACGAGCTCGGTGGAGGTGCCGGCAGGACCTTCAACGGCGGTGGGGAGCCTCAGCCACTGCGGGCCTATGCGCCCTGGCGGGCACCCTCAGCGATGGCGGGCGCGGTTGGCGCAGCGGGTCGAGCAGAACTGGCGCTTGCTCGGGCGACTGTGGTCCCCGAAAGCGTCCTCACAGGGGTCGGCCGTGCAGAGGCGCGGGTGTCCCCAGTCGCCCGTGGCGGCGAGGTCGAGCAACTCGGCGACGGATCGTACGGCGAGCTGTTCAGCCAGGTCGGGCACCATCCGGAGCGGTGAGCCGCTGGCGTGGTACTCCACCCGCGTCCTCCACCACCAGCGGTCCTCGTTGCCGCTCGGTCGCCTTCCTGGGGCGCGCCTGACGCGCACCATGATCTGCCTGAGTCGCTGGTGTGCGATCATCGCACCCACCTCGCAGAACGGCCCGACGCCACCGCTCCGTTAATGGTTGTACGTCCTGGGAGCCAGCCTGGAACCATGACGGCCATGAAACGAGTCGTGATCCTGGGGCGTGGCGGTTCAGGAAAGTCGACGCTGGCGGCCCGCCTGGGCACAATCACCGGACTCCCCGTCATCGAGCTGGACAAGCACTTCTGGCGACCAGGTCTTGAAGCGACGCCTCCCGATCAGTGGGCTGCTATCCAAGGTGAACTCGTTCGGGCCGAGACTTGGATCATGGACGGCGACCTCGGTCCCTTCGACGTCTTGGACGTCCGGCTCCAAGCGGCGGACACCGTCATCCTGCTGGACTTCTCGTTCTGGCGCTGCGCCTGGCGAGCGATCCGACGCTCTCGAGAACGCGCCGACTTCTGGTTGTGGGTATGGGCCTACCGACGCCGAAGTCGACCGCTTCTCCTCACGGCGGTCGCGACTCACGCAGGTGATGCGAAGCTGCATATGATCCGGAATCCGTACGCGCTGAGACGCTTCATAGCCCAGGTCACGGACGATCAGGCCTCAGCCCGACCGTAACCACATCCATGCCAGCCGAACACCACTTCCCCACTTTCTGCCGCCGGAGGCGGGATACCGATGCGATCATTCACCTGAAGCATGCCCTTACCGTTGAGGCGTGCAAGAGGCGCTCACGTATCTAGGTCAGACATTCATCAACTTTCGTGAGTTCCTCTTCGAGGATCACGCACGTCGCTGGGTCGACATCAAGCGCTTCGGTATGTCTCACTCGAATGTCGGCGATACCCACATACTGACGGAGCTGATCGGCCATGAGCAGTTCCGGGACGACTATGCCGGAGGGGGAGTCGAGGCCGATGGGCTTCGCCATGGCCCCTACTGGCTGCGGAACGTGAGCCCGGCCGCATACGTGCGCATGGACGAGATGGGCGCGAACGCCATGCTGCGCGACTGGGCGGCACAGTCCGGCCCTCTTCCTGTGGCTCTGTCCGCCCGGCTGGAGCACGAGGTTCATCCGCTGGTCGCAGGAGCCACGGAGAGATACCGGCTCTCAGATCTCGGTCATGAGGCCTTTCACGACTGGGGTGGGGTTCATATCGACTTTCACGAGCTGGTCTTCATCGACCGCCCCGCCAAGATCTTGTCGCTCCTGGTCGCCGCTGACGACTGAGCGCGGGTTCAGGAGGGCTGGTAGGTCGGCCGGTCAAGGACGTACCGCTGCTGGTGTGTAGTGGAGTTTCCGCGGGTGAGGCGGCGGGCCAGGCCGGCGATGGCGGCCCACCGGATGATGGCCTCGGATCGGCTGGGCCGCATGATTCCTCGCTGAACATGACATCGATAGGGGAGGAGTTCGCCCGTGCTGCAGGAACTCTGCGAGCAATCGCGTTCACGTCGTACCCTGAAGACCATGAAAGGCGGTGTCATGAGTGCTCAGCCCGTTGGCAGTGGCCCGGTAGACCATCCGAGAGTGCCGAAGACGATCGGCGGCATCTCCAACGCGCTGCGCGGAAGCCGCCGCGCTCAGTTCTTCGCCGAGCTTCTGGAAGCTCAGCAGGGCCCTGAGCTAGACGGGGTCTTGACCGCTTGGTGGGGTCGCGCGATGCTCGACACCGATCCCGACCGGGATCGGGTACGCGCGGCGGCCGAAGCCGGAACCCTGCCGACCATGACCATGGATGAGGTCCTCCGTCGACGGCGGGAGAGCGGCACCCGGTGAGCGAGGACGACGATCTATGGCCTGTTGTGCCTTCAGAGATCGTGGCTGACACGCTTGCTGACCCGTCGGTCTCAGCGGAGGTCTTCTCGACGGTGGCGGCACTCACGGTCGCGATCTGTGAGGACCCATGGCTGACTGGAAGCGAGCAAGTCGGTGCCGATCTCGACTGGAGGGAGATCTTGATACCTAAAGGGTATGGCATCGCGGAGTATCGGATCGACAGGAAGAACCAGCAAGTAATCCTCACCCGCATAGTTCTGTTCTGACAGAATCCGCTTGTCACCGCTCCTCACTCTCGATCATCTCCTGCAGTCGGGGCAGCACTGATCCCTTTCCGTACCAAGTTTGAAGCCGGTCGGATAAACTGGTGAACAGGTCCTGCCTTTTGGGCGGGTCTGGGGTCGAAACGTTCAAGAATTCGCCATTGTCGAAGTGCGGAACGTTTCCGGCTTCGTCTACCGCGATGTGGTGGACATGCCACAGGACGTGCACCTTCACGCTACTCATCCCCGTCGAGGTCGAAGGCGACGTCGGCGAGCCGGACCGTGCGCACCTCCGAGTCGTCCAGGAGCTTGCGCACGTCGGCGAGTTTCCAGCTGTCTACGACAAGCCCGTACACGAGGCCTTCCTTGGCCGCCCCGTCGAGCCACCTGTAGTCCAGCATGAACGCGCTGAGGTCGTACCCCTCGCCGAGTTGCCCGACCCACTTGCGGAACTCCGCCAGCGCCGGCTCGGGCTCGGTTTCGCACTGGTAGGTGAGTTCGCCCTGGATGAGGTCCTCGGTCATGTCGCGGTTCCAGACGACCGCGTTCAACGGGGGATCGTTGCTGGAGTCGTCGTACTGGAACCAGGACGGGGCGTAGACGTAGGAGACGTCCCGTCCTCCGCAGATCTTGTGCCTGCGGTTGAAGGCGATGAGCCGCTCGCTGGTCATCGGCTTCGCGAACTGCACGACCGCGACCACGTCGAGCGTCTGGGGAAGCGCGTCGATGGTCTTCCGAACGTCTGCCGGGACGACTTCGGGGTCCGCCTCCAGGACGGAGATCGCATAGGAGAAGCTGCCGGACGGCCCGTCGAGGGAGGGGGCCCGGACGGTGCCGAACCAGTTCGGGACGATCTCGTACTCTTTCCCCCCACCGCCGGGACCGGCCAGGCGTGGCTCGCCCCGCAGGGTGTAGGTGGTGTTCAGCAGCCATCCGGGGTCGTCGTGACCGCCCGACAGGCGCTTGTCCGGGTTCGCGACGCGGGCGGCGGTGCCGTACACCAAGGCCGTCCGCTCGTCGTCGACGAACAACCACAGAAGCCGGTCGAACGCGCTCAAGGCCAGGTACAGCGCCGTGGTGACGGCCAGGACCTTGATGAGGGACCGGGCCACGTACGCCCAGTCGGGCTCCCGCACGTTCATCGGCGCGCTCCTAGATCAAATCGGGTACGGCGCACCATAGCCGGTGGGACGGAAGTGTCGGCCGGTTCTGGTAGGACAGGACGCGTCAGGCCCCCCGACCCGAGGATCATCCGTGACCGACGACGACAATCCGAGCTGCTCGGACCGCTACACCGGCACCTACGCCGGCCTGCCCGTGGCCGACGTCCCCAGGGACGAGGACGGGTGGCAGCCCGACCCCGGTTCCGTGGCGTGGCGGCTCAGCGCCGGCTGGGACGGCGGCCGCATCGCCGAGTGCTTCGACCGGTTCTTCGCGCACGTCGACACCGCGAAGGTCACGGCCGTCGTGATCGGCGCGTGGGAAGACTGCTACAGCGACAGCAGCGCATCCATCGTCCGCCGCCTGGCCGACGAGGCCGGCAGGCTGCCCGAGCTGCGCTCGCTCTTCCTCGGCGCGATCTCGTCGGAGGAGTCCGAGATCTCCTGGATCCAGCAGTCCGACATCACGCCGCTGCTGGAGGCGTACCCGAAGCTTGAACGGCTGGAGGTGCGCGGCGGCTCCGGGCTCCGGATGCGGCCGGTGCGGCACGAGGCGCTGAAGAAGCTGCGGTTCGAGTCGGGCGGCCTGGACGGCTCGCTGGTCCGCGCCGTGGCCGCCAGCGACCTGCCCGCGCTGGAGCACCTGGAGCTCTGGCTGGGCGTCCCCGAGTACGGCGGCGACAGCAACGTCTCCGACGTCGACCCCATCCTCAGGGGTGAGCGGCTGCCCGCGCTGCGTCATCTGGGGCTGCAGGACAGCGAGATCCAGGACGAGCTCGCCGCCGCCGTGGCCACCGCGCCGATCGTGGCCAGGCTCGAGACGCTGCGCCTGTCGATGGGCGTGCTCACCGACGCCGGGGCGGAGGCGCTGCTCAGCGGCCAGCCGCTGACCCATCTGCGCGTGCTCGACCTGCACCACCACTACATGTCCGACGAGATGATGCGGCGGATGACCGAGGCCCTGCCCGGGGTGGAGGTCGACGTGTCCGAGAACGAGGAGCCGGACGTGGACGAAGAGGACGGCGAGACGTGGCGTTACGTGGCGGTGGACGAGTGATGCGGGAGTTCGACGAGCAGCCCAGCCACTACGAGACCTACGACCAGAGCTACGTCGGCCTGCCGGTGGCCGAGGTCCCCTGGCAGGGCGACGACGAGAAGCCGCCCGAGGCCGGGTCCGCGGCCTGGCGGCTCAGCGCTCACGCCTACGACGACGACCTCCCCGACCACATCGCCGAGTGCTTCGACTGGTTCTTCGAGCACATCGACACCTCGCAGGTCACCGCCGTCGTGATCGGCGGTTGGGAGGAGCCTTACGACGGCGACAGCAGTCACCTCGTCCGCCGCCTGGCCGACGAGGCCGGCAGGCTGCCCGAGCTGCGCTCGCTCTTCCTGGGCGCGATGTCGCCGGAGGACTGCGAGATCTCCTGGATCACGCAGTCGGACATCACGCCGTTGCTGGAGGCGTACCCGAAGCTGGAGCGGCTGGAGGTGCGCGGCGGCACCGGTCTGCGGTTCTCGCCGGTGCGGCACGAGTCGCTGAAGGTGCTGCGGTTCGAGACGGGAGGGCTGCCGGGAGAGGCGGTTCGCGGCGTCGGCGCGTGCGACCTGCCCGCGCTGGAGCACCTCGACATGTGGTTCGGGGTCGACACGTACGGCGGTGACGCCACAGTGGGCGACGTCGCCGGGATCCTGGGCGGGGAGCGGTTGCCCCGGCTGCGCCACCTGGGGCTGCAGAACAGCCAGATCCAGGACGAGCTCGCCGCCGCCGTGGCGTCCGCGCCGATCGTAGCCGGGCTCGAGACGCTGAGCCTGGCGATGGGCGGGCTCACCGACGCCGGGGCGGAGGCGCTGCTCAGCGGCCAGCCGCTCACCCACCTGCGCCGGCTGGACCTCTCTCACCACGACATCGGCCCCGAGATGAGGGCCCGCCTGACCGCGGCGCTGCCGGGCGTAGACGTCGACCTGTCCGGCCCGGGCACGGGCTACGTGGCCGTGACGGAGTGAGTGGCGTGCGGTTCGCCGTGGTCGGGACGCCCGGGGATCGGCGGGTGACGATGTTCCGGGACGCCGCGGTGGCCGCCGGGCTGGCGGAGCCCCACGTGATCCCGTGGCGGGACGTGCTGGCCGGGCGGGAGATCGGCGCGCCCGAGGGTTCGTTGCTGCGCGTGGATTCGCCGGGCGAGGACGCCGGGGCCGACGAGTTGCTGCGCGGGCCCGGGGATCCCGCGCGGGTCGGTGGCGGGGCGGCCTGGTTCAAGGCGTTCACGGCGGGGCTGTCGCGGGTGGCCGCCATCCCGGGTGTGCGGCTGCTCGGCGACGTCGAGGAGATCGCGGTGATGTTCGACAAGCGGCGCTGCCACGCCGTGCTGGCCGGGGCGGGGGTGCCGGTGCCGCCCGCGTTCGAGGCCGGTTCGTACGACGGGCTGCGGGCGGAGATGGAGCGCCGGGGCTGGTCCCGGGTGTTCGTCAAGCCCGCGCACGGTTCGTCGGCGTCCGGGGTGATCGCGTTCCAGGCGCACGGCGACCGGGTGCGGGCCGTCACGTCGGCGGCCTGGGTCGACGGGGTGCTGTGCAACTCGCTGCGGGTGCGCACGTACACCTCCGCCGGTGACGTGCGGCGGATCGTCGACTTCCTCGCCGGCGACGGGCTGCACGTCGAGCGGTGGTTTCCGAAGGCGTCCACCGGCGGGAGGGTGTTCGACCTGCGGGTGGTGACCGTGGCCGGGGTCCCGACGCACGCGGTGCTGCGGGCCGGCCGCAGCCCGATGACCAACCTGCACCTCGGCGGGTCGCGGGGTGATCTGGACGCCGTACGGTCGCGGCCGGACCTGTGGGAGCGGGTGCTGGAGGCGTGCTCGCGGGCGGCGGCCTGCTTTCCCCGGAGCCTCAGCACGGGGGTGGACGTCATGGTGGGAGCGGATTGGCGGTCGGTGGCGGTGGCCGAGGTGAACGCGTTCGGGGATCTGCTGCCGGGGTTGGGGGATCTCGCGGGGAACGGGCGGGACACGTACGCCGAGCAGGTACGCGCGGTCCTGGCGGGGGCGCGGTGAGCACAGGCGAGCCGGCGTTCGACATGAACGGGATCGTGGGGAGCCACGACATCCTCCTCGTCACGCTCGACACGCTCCGCCACGACGTCGCGGTCGCGCTCGAGGCTGCCGGGCTGCTGCCGAACCTCCTGCCGCCCGGCGCGTCCTGGGAGCGGCGGCACAGCCCGGGCAGCTTCACGTACGCCGCCCACGCCGCCATGTTCGCCGGGTTCCTGCCCACTCCGGTGACCCCGGGGCCGCATCCCCGGCTGTTCGCGGCCACGTTCCCGGGCAGCGAGACCACCGGGGGGCGCACGTGGGTGTTCGACGCGCCCGACCTGCCCGCCGGCCTCGCGCGGGCCGGTTACCACACGGTGTGCGTCGGCGGCGTCGGCTTCTTCAACAAGCTGACCCCGCTCGGGTCCACGCTGCCGAGCCTGTTCGCCGAGAGCCACTGGGAGCCGGCCTTCGGCGTGACGAACCCGTCGTCGCTGGAGCGCCAGATCGACCGCGCCGAGGAGGTGCTGGCCGACCGGCGCGAACCGGTCTTCCTGTTCGTCAACGTGTCGGCCCTGCACCAGCCGAACCACTTCTACCTGCCGGGAGCCGCCGGAGACTCGCTGGAGAGCCACGCGGCGGCGCTGCGGTACGTCGATCGGCACATCGGACGCCTCTACGCGCTGATGCGCCGCCGCCGTCCCTGCCTGGTGATCGTCTGTTCCGACCACGGCACGGCGTACGGCGAGGACGGCCACGTCGGCCACCGGATCGGCCACGAGGTGGTCTGGACGGTCCCCTACACCGAGTTCGTTCTGGAGAGCAATGCGGCCTTATGAGGGTTACGTCTACGCCTATCCGCACAAGACCGCCTACCGGCCGCTCGATCCGCGACCGCGGCTCAAAGAGGTGTGGGCCGGGGAACGGCCGGGCGCGTTGTACGTACACATCCCGTTCTGCGAGATGCGCTGCGGCTTCTGCAACCTCTTCACCCGCACCGGCGCCCCGGAGGAGCTGGTCGCGGCCTACCTCGACGCGCTGGAGCGGCAGGCCGTCCAGGTACGGGACGCGCTGGAGGAGACCGCGTTCACCACGGCCGCGTTCGGTGGCGGGACGCCGACGTACCTCAGTGCTCGCGAGCTGACCCGGCTGTTC
This sequence comes from Nonomuraea sp. NPDC004186, assembly GCF_053603495.1. Taxonomy (NCBI): domain Bacteria; kingdom Bacillati; phylum Actinomycetota; class Actinomycetes; order Streptosporangiales; family Streptosporangiaceae; genus Nonomuraea; species Nonomuraea sp. NPDC004186. Next base: position 24,288 of record NZ_JBSGFQ010000050.1, read on the forward strand.
GACCTGACTGAGCGCACGATGGGGGTGGATCTCGCCCGGATCCCGCTTTCGGTGGAGACCTCCCCCGCCACCGCGACCCCCGACCGCCTGTCCGTCCTGGCCGAGCGCGGCACGTCCCGCGTCTCGATCGGCGTGCAGAGCTTCGTCGACGCCGAGGCCCGCTCCGCCGTACGCCCGCAGAAGCGGGCCGAGGTGGACGCGGCCCTCAACGCGATCAGGGCCTCGGGCGTGCCGGTGCTCAACATCGACCTGATCTACGGCATCGACGGGCAGACGCCGGAGTCGTGGCTGTACTCGCTGGACACCGCGCTCGGGTGGCGGCCCGAGGAGCTGTACCTGTACCCGCTCTACGTCCGGCCGCTGACGGGGCTCGGCGAGCAGGGCCGGGCATGGGACGACCAGCGGCTCGAACTGTACTGGGCCGGGCGCGAGCACCTGCTGGCCGCCGGGTACGAGCAGGTTTCGATGCGGATGTTCCGGCTGCCCGGCACGGGTTCGACCACCGGCTACTGCTGCCAGACCGACGGGATGGTAGGGCTGGGGTGCGGGGCGCGCTCGTACACGAGCGAGCTCCACTACTCGTTCGAGTACGCCGTGGGGGCGCGGCACGTGCGCTCGATCATCGACGACTACGTGCGGCAGGACGAGTTCGACGTGGCCAACGTGGGCTTCTCCCTGCCGCTCGAGGAGCGCAAGCGGCGCCACCTCATCCAGTCGCTGCTGCAGGGCGACGGGCTCTCGCGGCGGCTGTACGCGGAGCGGTTCGGCGGAGACGTGCTGGCCGACTTCGCCCTGGACGAGTTCGGCGAGTGGCTGCTGGCGGACCCGGCGACGGTCCGGCTGACGCCGGAGGGGCTGGCCTACTCCGACGCGATCGGGCCCGCCCTCTTCTCGCCCGAGGTCAGGAGGCTCATGGAGGGGTACGCGGCATGCTGACCATCCTCTACCGCGGGCCCCTCGCGAGCTGCGACTACGACTGCGCCTACTGCCCGTTCGCCAAGCGGCGCGACAGCCCCGAGCAGTTGCGGGCCGACCGGGAGGCGCTGGAGCGGTTCGCGGGCTGGGTGGGCGAGCAGCCGTTCGAGGTGTCGGTGCTGTTCACGCCGTGGGGTGAGGGCCTGGTCAGGTCGTGGTACCGCCGGGCCCTCGTGGAGCTCTCCTGGCTACCCAACGTCGCCAAGGTCGCCATCCAGACGAACCTGAGCTGCCGTACCGACTGGCTCGCCGAGGCGTCGGACCGGGCCGCGCTGTGGGTGACGTATCACCCGACGCAGGTCACGTACGACCGCTTCCTGGGCAAGCTCCGCTCGCTGCCGGTGCGCCACAGCGTCGGCATCGTCGGCGACCCCGCGCACCTGCCGCACGCGCGGCGGCTGCGGTCGGACCTGCCCGAGCAGACGTACCTGTGGGTGAACGCCGAGGAGGGCCGCCTCTACACCGACGAGGAGGCGGCCGAATGGTCGGCGATCGACCCGCTCTTCCACGTCAGCCGCTTCCCGCACCGGAGCGCCGGGCTGCCGTGCCGGACGGGCGACAGCGTGATCTCGGTGAACGGCGACGGCACCGTGCGCCGCTGCCACTTCATCCCGGAGATCCTGGGCAACCTGTACGACGGCTCCTACCGCGCGGCGCTGCGGCCCCGGCCCTGCCCCGCCGCGGCCTGCGACTGCCACATCGGCTACGTGCATCTGGAGCCGCTCGGCCTCTACGACGTCTTCACCGGCGGCATCCTCGAACGCATCCCGGCGGTCTGGCCCTGACCTCAGGTCTCGCGTTCGGGCCGGTAGTCCTCCTCAGTGACCCCGAACGTCCACGCGACGCCCTCCCGCGCCCGCTCCACCCACGGCGGCACCCGCAGGAAGTAGGTGCGACTGGTGCCGTCGGGCTCGGGCGTGGAGTTGACGACCTCCACCATGGCCAGCGGTTCGTCGTCGGAGAGCTCCACCCGCCACAGGACGCCCGTCTCGTCGGAGTGCACCGGCTTGGCCCCCGACTCGGCCAGGTAGCGGTCGAGGCCGAAGTGCTCCAGCATGGCCCGGCGCAGCTCGGCGTTCTCCTCTTCGCGGATCCGCTCGACGGTCAGCTCGCGCATCGCGGCGCCGAAGTCGGCCGGAACGGGCATGCCGTGCCAGGCGTGCAACGCGAACCCGTCGGAGTAGGACAGGGCCGGGCCAACGGCCCGATGCAGCCGCCCCACCTCGTCGAGGTGCAGCTCGGCGGGGCGCTCCGTGACGATCGCCAGCCGCTCGAACGGCCACCACCAACCGGTCCGCTCGGCCGTCCGCTTGAGCCCGTCGAGCCCGTCGAACGCCGACAGCCAGGGGGCGTCGTGCTGCCCCAGCACCGCGTCGAGCGTCACCCGGCGCAACGCCACACCGACCTGACCAGCCTCGCCGCCCCCGCCGGCCTCGCCGCCCCCGCCGCCGAGCTCGGCGATGCCCCGGCGGATGTCGTTGACCAGCCGGTTGACCTGCGGCCAGAGCCGTCCGCCGGTCTCGTCCCACAAGGCCGCCCAGCCGACGGGGCCCAGCTCGGCGTGGGCGGCCGCCCTGGCCCGCTCCCATGGCACCGTACGGACCGCGTCCCGCACCGACCGGCCGGGATCCCCGTACGACTCCCACGACCTGAGCGCCTCACCCACCGCCCGGCGCAGCTCTGGAACGCCCTGGTCACCGGGCTCCTGCTCGTCGGAACTGCTCTCGCCACGCGGATCGCGCATCACGGCGCGGCCATCCCCCGACGAGCCGTCCCCACTCGGTGACCCGGTCGGCGAGCCGCCGCCGCTCGGTGACCCGGTCGGCGAGCCGTCCCCACTCGCTGACCCGGTCGGTGAACCGCCGCCGCCCGCCGACCCGGTTGATGAGCCGTCCCCGCTCGCTGACCCGGTCGGCGAGCCGCCGTCGCTCGGTGAGCGGTCCGGCAGGACCCCCAACCCGGCCTCCTCCAGGGCGCGGCGTACCGCGTCGCCGCCCGTCAGCCAGGCCGCCGCGACGGCACCGGCCGCGGGCGAGGGCAGCACCAGCACGTGTTCGGGCTCGGCCAGCCCGGCCTCGCGGTACGCCTGCCGGACGGCCGCCTCCGGATCCTCGCCCGGCCCGGTGGCCACGGCCACCTGCTCCCACGTCAAGGTCGTCATCAGTCGGCCACCACCCGGTAGGAGCCGGGCACGTATTCACGCTGCCTGATCACCCTGTACCAGCCCTTGGGCAGCGAGATCGCGGCGTGCTCCTCGTGCACGAGCCGCCCGCCTTCGGGCAGGTGCAGGAAGCCGCCGGCCAGGGTGCCGGGGCCGGGGATCGCGTGGCAGTGTCCGGTGGCCTCGCCATAGGCCAGCACCAGCCGCCCGCGAGCGTCCCGCGGCTCCGGCCGCAGCGTGCGCGGGGCGGACTCCTCCGGCACGGGCATGATCAGGATGTCGCCCTGTCGATACATCGACCAACCTCCATCGTCGGGGGATGATCGAAAGCTATCGACCCGGACCGACAATTCCCGCTGCCCGGGACGCCGCCGCAGGGGGCGCGGGGGCAGCGGCCTTCGGGAGCGGGGGGCAGCACCGATAGCGGGGGGCTCAGCGGCGGCGGGCGCGGGACGCCGCGCGCCCACGCCCGCATGCGACCGGATCCCAGAGCTGTTCGCTCATGCCTTCAAGATCCTCGACATCGACTTCCCGACCCCTTCCGAGGTCGCTGTAGTCGATACCGATATGACGGAAATAGTGCCGATTGAGCGGCGCGCTGACACGGTGATGATGTTCACCTCCCGGTGGGGGTCCAAAACCGTGGTGATCATCGAGTCACAGTCACGCATAGACGACGACAAGGCGTCTGCGTGGGCCTATTACCTCAGCCACGCGCACATCAAGTTCCGCTGTCCCGTCATGCTCCTCGTGACCTGCCAGGACGAGGCCACGGCCACATGGGCCCGCGAGCCGAAACGGATCGGCCTGCCCGGCTGCCCGTGCTTGATCGTCCATCCCATAGCGCTCGGCCCTGACAACGTGCCTCAGATCATCGACCCGGCCGAAGCGTGCGAAGACGCGGTGCTCACCATGTTCTCGGCACTCACCCATGCGCGTTCACCCAAGGTCAATGCGATACTGAAGGCCCTGGACGTCGCGCTGACCGCGGTCGACACCGACACCGCCGCATACCTCGCCGAACAAACGGAAATAGGCCTCGGAAACACTAAAGCCCGGCAAATCTGGAGATCTCTGATGGCCATGCAGAACTATCGATTCAAATCCGAGTTCGCGGAGATGCTCCGGGCCGAAGGACGTGCCGAAGGACGGGCCGAAGGTGAGGCTCGTGGCGAAGCGAAGTCCGTGCTGAAGATCCTGGAGCAGCGCAACATACCTGTCTCGGACTCCACCCGGGAGAGAGTCCTGGCATGCACCGACCTCGCCCTCCTTGAGAGCTGGCTCGTCCGATCACTCAAGGCCACCACCGCCGAAGAGCTCTTCGATTGAAGATCCGGCTCAGCTGAAGCCCCACCGCTGAACCCCCTCCATCACGCCCTGCATGAAACCGGCACCGCGTCAGCCCAGCCACTCACGCCAACGGCACCCCTGCACATCCGGCGACGCGCCATGACAACGCGATGAGCGGGCGGCGCGACCAGACGACCTTCTCCAGCGGACCTCATGGAGGCGTTCGCGCCCGACATCATCCCGCTCCCCCGTAGAAGATCCAGCGCAAGATCGGCCAGATCTCCGCCGGACCGGTACACGTGCCGGTCGCCGGGATATCGCCGTACGCCCGAGGCTCAGCGGCGGCGGGCGCGGGAGGCGGCGGCGTGGGCGCGGTTGGCGCAGCGGGTCGAGCAGAACTGGCGCTTGCCCGGGCGGCTGTGGTCCACGAAGGCGTCCTTGCAGGGGTCGGCCGCGCAGAGGCGCAGCCGTTCCCAGTCGCCCGAGGCGGACAGGTCGAGCAGCTCGGCGACGGATCGTACGGCGAGCCGTTCGGCGAGGTCGGCTCCCTCCGGGGCGGTGAGGCGTTGTCGGGGTGCACCGTCCGAGTCCTCCACCGCCACCCGGATCGGCAGTTCGCCCGCCCACTCCGCCAGGGCGCGCGTCCGATCGGGAGGGTCGCAGGACAGCACGGAACGCAGCCGCTCCCGGACTGCCCGCACCGCCCGCAGGTCCCCCGCGTCCGGCCCGCCGGTTCCCGCCGAGTCCTCGCTCGGCGCACCACTGAGCGGCTCCCCCACCGACAGCACCCTCGCCCGCGTCTCCGGTGAAAGGTGCAGTTCGTGGCAGAAGCGGTGCAGGGCCGCCGTGTCGGGCAGGCGCTCCGGGTCGTCCAGGTACTCGTCCCACGTGTTGGCCAGATCCAGTGCCACAAGACCCGTTTCAGCGAACTGGCGCATCCATCCCCCCTCTGTTACCGTCACGACTATGAACAGAATAACCCCTGACAGGCACCTGACGATCCTCGACGCCCCGTCCAATCTCGGCCTGCGCCCGCTCGCCCCCGACACCATCCCCGGCTGCTACAAAGCCCCCTGGGCGCTGCGGAACGCGGGCCTCGTGCAGCGGCTCGGCGCCGCCGACGCGGGGACGCTGGTCCCGCCCCGCTATGTCGCCACATGGGCGCCCGGGAGCGGCGTGCGCAACGGCCCAGCCATCGCCTCGTACGCCCGCAGGCTCGCCGACAAGGTGACCGGCATCCGGGCGGCGGGAGGGTTCCCGGTGCTGCTCGGCGGGGACTGCTCGATCCTGCTCGGCCCCGCCCTCGCCCTGCGCAGGAGCGGGCGGTACGGGGTGGCGTACCTGGACGCGCACGCCGACTTCCGGCACCTGGGCAACAGCCCGCACGTCGGGTCGGCGGCCGGGGAGGACCTGGCGCTGATCACCGGGCGCGGTGACGACTACCTGGCGGACATCGACGGGCTGCGTCCGTACGTCAGGGACGAGGACGTGATCGTGATCGGGGTCCGGGACGAAGAGGACTTGCGGGACATCGCGGACAGCGGCATCGCGCACCTTCCGGGCACCGACATCTCCCTCGACGACGCGAGCAAGGTGCTGGCGCGTGACGAGCTCGACGGGTTCTGGATCCACGTGGACGCCGACGTCCTCGACCCGTCCGTGCTGCCCGCCGTGGACTCCCCCACCCCGGGCGGGCTCGACGCCGCGCAGCTCACGGAGCTGATCCGCGGCCTGGCGCAGCTGCCGGGAGCCGCCGGCCTGGAGGTGACGATCCTCGATCCCGACCTGGACGAGGACGGCAGCCAGGCCGCCCTCCTGGCGGACATCCTCGTGTCGGCGCTGACCTAAGGCGCTGACCTAAGGGGCTGACCTAACGGCCTAACGGCCTAACGGATCGTGTAGCCGCTCGTGCTGGAGTGGCCGGTCTCGTTCGTGGCGGTGATCGAGGTCCAGGGGCCCGTGGGTACGTACGGGGCCCACGCCGACTCCAGCCGCCCCCGCCCGTACCACTCCTGCCTGACCACCGCCCCCTGCGGGTCGAAGCGGAGCGTCCCGCCGCGCAGGTTGTAGCCCTCGACGAGGATGCCCTGCCGCCCGTTCATCTCCTTGCGGGTGGCGCCGACGATGATCGGCTGCCGCCAGCCGTTCACGATGTCGTCGGCCAGCGAAGGTGTGTCGTAGCGGGCCTGGCAGGTGAAGAACGGGTCCCACCCATAAGAGATGATTTTTCCGGCGTAGGTCCCCGCCGCCATCACCTGCGTATCGATCCGGCCCTTCGTGGTACGCCCGCGCAACGGCAGCGGATCCACCCGCCCGCACTCCCCGTCCACCGGCGTCGGCTCGAACCCCTCCACGTTCACCCACAGCTCCACCCCGGACGGTACCCGCCGCGCCGCGGCCTCGATGTAGTCGCGCGTGGACCCGTAGTACGCCCGGGCATTGCTCACATCCCCGACCACCGGCGCCAATCGCGGAGCGACGTGCGCCTCCTCCTCATGAACCCCGTACACCGGCACCTTCCCCGTCCCCCGCCCGTCCTGCACGGCGACGGCCATGGGCGCCCCGGCCCGGGTCGCGGCGATGTCCGCCAGCCCCTTCTCCACCTGCCCGGGCGGGAACCCGCGCCCCCTCCGGGCGTCGATGTACGGGCTGACCACGATCTTCTTCCCGGGCAGGGCCGCGGCGACGACCGCGTGCTGGGCCGCGTACAGCTCGATGATCGGATCCTTCGACCCCCGCCCCCGCATGGCCAGCTCGAACGACTGGTAGACCCCGCCGAACGCCGCCGACCTCCCGAACCGCTCCCGGTAGTCGGCCAGCACCCGCGCGGTGAAGGCGCTCAGCGCGGGGGTGTGCGCGCTGTCGGGCTCCCACGGCTTGCCCTCCTGCTGCGGTGCGGCGGGCAGCCCGGGGAACACCGTCATCCCGTACGCGGCCGCCTCGGTCATCAGGTTGCCGAGCCCGTCGCCGTCCGTGGAGACGAGCACGAGATCCTGGACGGGGTCCGCGCAGGACCCGGCCAGCGAGACCCGGTAGAAGATCCGGCCCCGGCTCTCGATCCGCCGGTCCAGCCCCGGGCAGCGCAGCAGCCCCTTCCCGAACTCCTCGCTGGTCACGTACGTGTAGACGTGACGGACCCCGGGCACCTCGGCGCACGGCCGCCCGTCCACGAGGCAGTCGGCGAAGACGGGATCCTCGCGGGCGCTGAACCTCGGCCCGAACGTGATGAGCGTGTCGCCGCCGATCGCGTGGACGGCCTCGACCATGCGCCGCGTCACGCACGGATCGGCGCGGGGGATGACCCAGTAGCCGGTGACGGCGTACGGGGCGACGACCCGGGTGTCGCGCGACTGGCACTCCTCCACCCCGGAGGAGTCGCCGGGCACGACCAGACTCGCCGCGAAGGCGCCCGCCACGACCAGCCACAGGATGATCCGGTGCACCCACGCCCCTTCCACGCCACCCCAAGCCTACGCATCCGGCGCGCCGTGCACGTGTCCCGGCGTGACCTCCGGCACCTGATCACCGACAATGACATGGTGCGCATCGATCTCAGCGGCAAGACCGCGCTGGTCACCGGCTCGACTCAGGGCATCGGGGCGGCCATCGCCGAAGGGCTGGCGCTGGCGGGGGCCCGCGTCGGGATCAACGGCCGCACCGAGAGCTCCGTCGCGATGGCGATGGAGCAGATCGGCGTCGGCGACCTGATCGAGGCTCCAGGCGACGTGACTTCGGACGAGGGCTGCGCGGCGGTGCTGGACGCGCTGCCGCAGGTGGACATCCTGGTCAACAACCTGGGGATCTTCGGGGCCAGGCCCGCGCTCGAGATCGACGACGCCGAGTGGCGGCGCTATTTCGAGGTCAACGTGCTGGCCGCGGTCCGGCTCACCCGTACGTACCTGCCGGGCATGATCGAGCGCGACTGGGGGCGGATCCAGTACATCGCCAGCGACTCCGCCGTGGCCATCCCCGTCGAGATGATCCACTACGGCATGACGAAGACCGCGCTGCTGGGCGTCTCCCGGGGCTTCGCCAAGGCGGCGGCGGGCACGGGGGTGACGGTCAACTCGGTGCTCGCCGGGCCGACGCACACGGGGGGCGTGGAGGAGTTCGTCTACCAGCTCGTGGACAAGGACCTGCCGTGGGAGGAGGCGCAGCGGGCGTTCATGCGGGAGCACCGGCCACAGTCGCTGCTGCAGCGCCTGATCGAGCCCGAGGAGATCGCGAACATGGTCGTCTACCTCAGCTCGCCCTTCGCCTCCGCGACCACGGGCGGCGCGGTGCGGGTGGACGGCGGCTACGTGGACTCGATCCTCCCGTGAAGACCTCCTCCGAAGATCTCCCCTGAAGATCTTCCATGATCAGTACGACTGGAGCTCGATGAGGTTGCCCTCCGGGTCGCGCAGGTGCGCGGTCCGCAGGGTGGGCGCCCAGTCGGGGCGGTCCTGGGGCGGGGCGACGACCGTGGCGCCGTGGCGGGTCAGGCAGTCGGCGGCCGCGTCGACGTCGTCCACCTTCATGACCAGCATGGCCGTGTCCTGAGCCGTGTCCTGAGCCGTGTCCTGAGCCGTGTCCTGAGCAGCCTGGGGCAGGTCCGCGGTGCCGACAGCGGCCGCGAGCCGGTCCCGGCCGAACAGGACCAGCCCGGCCTGCCCCTCGATGTCCCAGTTGGCGTATCCGGGCAGGACCTTCACCGGCTCGACGCCGAGCAGCTCGCGGAGCACGGCCTGGTAGAAGGCGGCACTGGCCGGGAAGTCACGCACCAGCAGGCGGGGGTAGAGCGCGTCCATCGGAAGCCTCCAGCGAGAAATAGTGGGTAACTACCAATTATTGGTGACAACCTACACTAGGGGCATGGACCTGCCGCCCACCCTGCTCGCGATCACGACCTTCGTCCTGCACAAGGTCGGGGTGGGGAGCCGCCGCGCCGTGGCGGCCCGGCTGGCGGACGAGGCCGGGCTGAGCCTGTGGCAGTTCGCCGTGCTGGCCACCCTGGCCGACTCCGGACCCGCCGCCCAGCGCGAGATCGGCGGCCGGCTGGGGCTCGATCCGAGCGACATGGTGCGCCTGATGGATGAGCTGATCGGCGCGGGGCTGGCCGAACGCGACCGCGACCCGGCCGACCGGCGGCGCTACCGGGTCTCGCTGACGCCCGCGGGCCGCGACGCGCTGGAGCGGGGGCGGGCCCTGGTGGAGCGCGTGGAACGGGAGACGCTGGCGCCGCTGACGGCGGACGAGCGGGAGCGACTCCACGAGCTGATCACGAAAATCTTCAGATAACGGCGATGAGCAGGGAAAAAGCCGCCGGAGTGATAGGCCCGGCCGTTCACGGCTGTCCCGACATCGAATCGTGATTACTCATCCGTCACATTCTGCACAGCAACACCACATGCCCTCTTTGCACACAGTTACAGATCATGTTAGATGGAGGCGAGCAGAGAGGACCGGCACAGTGACGCTGATTCTCGATGGCGTCTTCGTACGGCAGCGCGGGGAGACCTGGCTTGACGACGTTCGCCTGGAATTATCCAACGGAATGACCACACTCGTCGGCCCGATGACCGCGGGAAAAACGACATTGATGCGCGTCGCCGCCGGACTGTTACCGCCGGATTCGGGCCGCGTCCTGGTCGACGGAAAAGACGTCACCGCGATTTCGGTGCGGAAACGCTCGGTCGCCTTCGTCTATCAGCAATTCATCAATTACCCGTCCCTGACCGTCCACGAGAACATCGCCTCTCCCCTCCGCCTCGACCCGAAGTTCCGGGGCGCGGGGATCGACCGCCGGGTGCGCGAGGTCGCCGAGCTCATGGGCATCGCGGGGCTGCTCGACCGCCGCCCCGCCGAGCTGTCGGGCGGCCAGCAGCAGCGCACCGCCATCGCCCGGGCGCTGGCCCGCCCCGTTGACCTGCTGCTGCTCGACGAGCCGCTGGCCAACCTGGACTTCAAGCTCCGCGAGCAGTTACGCGCCGACCTGAAGACCATGTTCGCCGACTCCCCCGGCGTGGTCCTCTACTCCACGGCCGACCCGAACGAGGCGCTGACGTTCGCCGCCCCGACCGTGGTCCTGGGCGAGGGCAGGATCCAGCACGTCGGCGACGTGGCCGAGATGTACGCGCACCCGCCGACGCTGGCCGTGGCCGCCACGCTCAGCGACCCCCCGCTCAACCTGCTGCCCGGCGTCGTACGCGACGGCCGGATCGAGGTCCTGGGCACGTCGTTCCCCGCGCCCCGCGCGCACGCGTCGGGCCGCGAGGTCATGCTCGGCATCCGCCCCCACCAGGTGAGCATCGAGCGCGCCGGCCCGGGGGCGCTGGAGCTGCCCGCCGAGATCAGGCTGGCCGAGGTGACCGGCAGCGCGACGTTCGTGCACCTGCTCCTGCAGGGGAGCGTGCACCTGGTCGCGCACCTGACGGGCACCCGGCTGTTCACGCCCGGCGAGTCCGCGGTCGCGTACGTGGACCCGGCCCATGTCTTCGTCTTCGACGAGGACGGCGGGCGCCTGCTCGCCACCAGCGCCGCGGAGGTCGACCTGCATGGCTGACATCCGCCTGGAAGGCGTGGGCCACAGCTACGACGGCGGCGAGACCTGGGCGCTCAAGCCGATGACCTGGACCTGGCAGAGCTCCCGGGCGTACGCGCTGCTCGGCCCGAGCGGCTGCGGCAAGACCACGCTCCTGAACATCATCTCCGGCCTGCTCACCCCCACGGTGGGCCGGATCTTCTTCGACGACCGCGACGTCACCGACGTGCCCACCTCGGGCCGGAACATCGCGCAGGTCTTCCAGTTCCCGGTCCTGTACGAGGAGATGTCGGTCTACGACAACCTCGCCTTCCCCCTCCGGAACCGGAAATATCCGAAGAAGGAGATCGACGAGCGGGTCCGCGAGGTCTCCCGGCTCCTGGGCCTCGACCACCTGCTCGGCCGCAGGTCGCGCCGCCTGGACGCGGGCCGCCAGCAGATCGTCAGCCTGGGCCGCGGCCTGGTGCGCTCCCAGGTGGCGGCGGTGCTGCTGGACGAACCGCTCACCGTGGTCGACCCGGCGCTGAAGTGGACGCTGCGCAGCAAGCTCAAGGAGATCCACCGCGACACCGGACACACGCTCGTGTACGTCACGCACGACCAGACGGAGGCGCTGACGTTCGCCGACGAGGTCGTGGTGCTCAACGACGGGGCGATCGTGCAGGCGGGCGAGCCGGCCGAGCTGTTCCTGTCGCCGGCGCACGAGTTCGTGGGGCACTTCATCGGCTCGCCCGGCATGAACATGCTCCCGGCCGAGATCGTCGGCGACGTCGTACGCGTCGGCCAGGCGGACGTCGGCCAGGTCTCCGGTGAGCTGCTTCCCGGGCCGGTCAGGATCGGGGTGCGCCCCGAGTTCGTCGAGATCACCGGCGCGGGCCGGTCGCCGGGCGTACCGGCCACGGTGACCGGGATCGACCGGATGGGCGCGTACGACCTGGTCCACGCCAGGGTCGGCGAGCACCCGATGATCGCCAGGACCGAGGCGGGCTCCCCGTACCGGCCCGACTCGGTCGAGTTCCTCCACTTCCCCGCGGACCGGACGTTCCTGTTCCGGGACGAGGTCAGGTGCGGCTCCCTCGCGCCCTTGAACGGAAGGGGTACGGCGTGACCGAGGTCCAGGAGGAGCCGCGGGCCGCGGACCTGAAGCGGAAGGACAACCGGGCCTGGTTGCTGGTGCTGCCGGTGGTCGTGTCGGTGGCGTTCACCGCCGTGATCCCGCTGATGACCGTGGTCAACTTCTCCGTGCAGGACGTCTTCAACCCCAATGACCGGATCTTCGTGGGCCTGGAGTGGTTCCGCGAGATCTCGCGCGACCCCGAGGTGCGCTCGGCGTTCGTGCGGACGCTGCTGTTCTCGGCGCAGGTGCTGCTGCTGGAGATCCCGCTCGGGGTCGCGCTCGCGGTGGTGATGCCGCGCCGCGGCTTCTGGGTGTCGGTGGCGCTGGTGCTGGTCGCGCTGCCGCTGCTCATCCCGTGGAACGTGGTGGGCACGATCTGGCAGATCTTCGCCCGCGGCGACATCGGGCTGGGCGGCTGGACGATCAACAACGTCCTCGGGATCAACTTCAACTACACGCTGGACTCCACGGACGCCTGGATCACGGTCCTGATCATGGACATCTGGCACTGGACGCCGCTGGTGGCGCTGCTGGCCTACGCGGGCCTGCGCTCGATCCCGGAGCCGTACTTCCAGGCCGCGCAGATCGACGGCGCGTCGGCGTGGGCCACGTTCCGGCACATCCAGCTGCCCAGGCTGCGCGGGGTGCTGACGATCGCGATCCTGCTCAGGTTCATGGACAGCTTCATGATCTACACCGAGCCGTTCGTGGTGACGGGCGGGGGCCCGGGGAACGCCACCTCGTTCCTCAGCATCCTGCTGTCGAAGATCGCGGTCGGGCAGTTCGACCTGGGCCCGGCGGGCGCGTTCTCGCTGCTCTACTTCCTGATCGTGCAGATCCTCTGCTACGTCTTCTTCACCGTGCTGACCAGGTCGGGGAGGTGACCCGATGGCCAGGCGCACCGAGCGGCGACTGCCCTGGGCACGGACGGTCTTCTGGCTGTACGTGGCCACGCTGATGCTGCCGCTGCTGTGGATGTTCGGCATGTCGATCCGGCCGAACGAGGACATCCTCGGCAGTTTCTCGCTCATCCCGCAGCGCGTGACGTTCGACAACTACGCCACTTTCTTCTCCGACTCCTCCTGGTATTCGAGCTATCTGAACTCCATCATCTACACCTCGATGAACGCGGTGATGTCGCTCGTCGTGGCGCTGCCGGCGGCGTACGCGTTCTCGCGGTTCCGTTTCGCCGGGGACAAGCATCTGTTCTTCTGGCTCCTGACGAACCGCATGGCGCCGCCGGCGGTGTTCCTGCTGCCGTTCTTCCAGATTTACCAGAGTGTCGGGCTCTTCGACACGCATCTCGGCGTCGCCATCGCGCACATGCTCTTCAACGTGCCGCTCGCCGTGTGGATACTCGAGGGCTTCATGTCGGGAATTCCCCGGGAAATCGACGAGACCGCGGCGATCGACGGCTATTCGCTGCCGCGTTTCTTCATTCGTATATTCCTGCCGATGATCCGGTCCGCGATCGGCGTGACGCTGTTCTTCTGCTTCATGTTCAGCTGGGTCGAGCTGCTGATCGCCAGGACCATCACCTCGGTGAACGCCAAACCGATCGCCGCCACGATGACGCGGACGGTGAGCGCGGCAGGCGTGGACTGGGCGCTGCTGGCGACGGCGGGCGTGCTCACCATCGTCCCCGGCGCGATCGTCATCTGGTTCGTCCGCAACTACATAGCCAAGGGATTCACCATGGGGAGGGTCTAGGGATGCTGGAGTGGATGGTCTGGACCGTCCCGACGGCCCTGGTGTTCGCCGGGCTCGCCCTGCTGCTGGTCGTCATGGCGGTCTGGGCCCGCGTCTCCCCTCCCGTGGCCAGGCGCGGCTTCCTGCGCATCGAGACCGACCGTGGCGACCGGCTCTACATCGGCCTGATCAGCGCGGCCGTCGTGCTGGCCGGCTGGATAGCTGTCACCGACCTGTCCATGTGGCTCGCACTCGGTTGCGCGCTGCTGGTGGCGGTCGTGATCGGGATATGGGGCTAACAGAGGAGGAGCCGAGCGATGAGGCATCGGGCAGGCAGGTCCGCGGCGGTAGGTCTGGCCGCGCTCGTCCTGGTAGTGGCCGGCTGCACGCAGGGCGCGAAGAAGCCCACGAGTGATTTCAAGGAGTCCGACGGCAAGGCCGCGGCGCAGCGGTGGGTGACGGAGGAGTTCACGCCGAGCACCCTGTCCAAGGACCAGCAGCTGGCGGAGATGGACTGGTTCATCAAGGCCGCGGCGCCGTACCGGGGCATGCAGATCAACGTGGTCTCCGAGACGATCACCACCCACGAGTACGAGTCTCAGACACTGGCCAAGGCGTTCACCGAGATCACCGGGATCAAGATCAAGCACGATCTGATCCAGGAGGGTGACGTCATCGAGAAGCTGCAGACCCAGATCCAGGGCAACCAGAACATCTACGACGCGTACGTCAACGACTCCGACCTCATCGGCACCCACTCGCGCGGCGACTACGTCTTCCCGCTGTCCGACTACATGGCGGGCGAGGGCAAGAACGTCACCTCACCCACGCTCGACCTGGACGACTTCATCGGCATCAGCTTCACCACCGGCCCCGACAAGAAGATCTACCAGCTCCCCGACCAGCAGTTCGCGAACCTGTACTGGTTCCGCTACGACTGGTTCACCGACCCGGAGATCAAGAAGCAGTTCAAGGCCGCGTACGGCTACGACCTGGGCGTCCCGGTCAACTGGGCGGCCTACGAGGACATCGCCGACTTCTTCACCAACAAGATCAACGGCAACGGGACCATCGACGGCAAGAAGGTCTACGGCCACATGGACTACGGCAGGAAGGACCCGTCGCTGGGCTGGCGCTTCACCGACGCCTGGCTGTCCATGGCGGGCAACGGCGACCCCGGCATCCCCAACGGCCTGCCGGTGGACGAATGGGGCATCAGAGTCGAGAACTGCCGCCCGGTCGGCTCATCGGTCACCCGCGGCGGCGACGTCAACGGCCCCGCGGCGGTCTACGCGCTCACCAAGTACGTGGACTGGCTGAAGAAGTACGCGCCCCGGGAGGCCGCGGGCATGAACTTCAGCGAGGCGGGCCCGGTCCCGGCGCAGGGCAACATCGCCCAGCAGGTCTTCTGGTACACCTCGTTCACGGCCGACATGACCAAGCCCGGCCTGCCGGTCGTCAACAGCGACGGCACACCCAAGTGGCGCATCGCGCCGAGCCCGCACGGCGCCTACTGGAAGCAGGGCAACAAGCTCGGCTACCAGGACGCCGGCTCGTGGACGCTGCTCAAGAACACGCCGCAGGACCGCCGGGCCGCGGCCTGGCTGTACGCGCAGTTCGTCACGTCGAAGTCGGTGTCGCTGAAGAAGTCGATCAAGGGCCTGACGTTCATCCGCGACTCCGACATCCGCAGCGACTTCTTCTCCGAGAACTCCAAGAAGTACGGCGGGCTCATCGAGTTCTACGCCTCGCCGGCCCGCAAGCAGTGGACCCCGACCGGGACGAACGTCCCCGACTATCCCAAGCTCGCCCAGCTCTGGTGGCAGAACGTGGCCACCGCGGTGACCGGTGAGACGACCGCCCAGCAGTCGATGGACAACCTGGCCAAGCAGCAGGACGAGATCCTGGCCCGGCTGGAGCGGCGCGGCTACGGCGGCAACTGCGCGCCGAAGCTGAACCCGGAGCGGCCCGCCCAGTACTGGCTCGACCAGCCGGGCGCGCCCGCGCCGAAGCTGGCCGACGAGCGGGGCAAGCCGGAGACGCTCGACTACGACAAGCTCATCGCCACGTGGAAGTCGGGTAACTAGCGCCGTTCAGGAGCGCCGCCGCCCGGGGGCAGGTCCCGGGCGGCGGCATTCTCCTAGGCCTTCAACCGCTGAGCCAGCCAGTCGAAGGCCTGCTCCTGCCTGGTCACGTCGAAGCTGTGGGGCACGTCTGCCCACACCGCCTCGTAGGCGTCAGGAGCCTCGCGATAACGTTCCTCGATCATGGTGTGCGCCCGGCGCATGCCCGGCTCGGGGAAGAGCTCGTCGCGCAGGGCGTACTGGACCATGAGCGGCTCGGGCGCGCGGGCGGCCACCAGGTCGGGCCAGTCGCCCAGGCGCGGCAGCCCCGGCGGCCAGAGCATCCAGGTGTGCTTCTCGACGTACCCGTCGATCATGTCGCGGTAGGAGGAGACCATCGCGGCGACCACGACGGCCCGCATGTCAGGGTCGAACGCGCCGAGCAGCGCGGCCCGCAGGCCGCCGCCGGAGAGCCCGACGCATCCGACGGTGCCCACGTCGGGCCTCGATCGGAGGTACGCCGCCGCGGCCAGGTCCTCGCCCGCCGCCACGCCCGCGAAGGATGTGCCGAGCGCGGCACAGTACTTGGCGACCACGTGCTCGTGATCCCTGGCCGCCGCGTCGTAAGCGCCGGGCTCGTCGACGCCGAGCGGGAAGCGGCGGCTGCCCCAGGTGAGCACGTCGGGGGCCAGCACCACGAACCCTCGCCGGGCCAGCTCGTTCGCGTACGCGCGACCGCCGTAGAGCCGCTCGCGGACCCGCTGGACCTCGAGGGATGGACCGGAGGGACCGTCGGCGATCTTCTCCTTGCCCACCCACTTCATCCCGCCGTGGCAGTGCAGCGCCACGACCCCGGGCAGCGGCCCGGCCGCGTCCCTGGGGCGCAGGAGGTAGGCGTGGGTGCGCGGCCCGAACCCCACCGACCAGGAGAGCTCCTCCCCGGCGAGATCCCCGTCCGTCCACGAGCGCTCGACCCGCACGTCACCGGCGGCCAGGTCGAGCACCCCCATCGCGGCGCGCGCAGCCCGCCGCAGCTCGGGCCCCGGAAGAGACGGGTACGGCCCAAGCTGCGCGGCGGCGACCTCGGCCAGCTCAGCGAACACGCGTGCCGTCGTCCACCAGGTGCACCGGCTCGCCGGTCGCGGCCGACACGTTGGCCGAGTGGCCGGTCAGCACGCTGCGGATCCCGTCGCGGTAGCCGGCCTGCCGGGCCAGCGGGTCGTCGCCGGGGCCGCGGAAGACGTCGTTCAGCAGCAGCCGGTCGCCGCCGCCGTGGCCGCCGGCGCCGCTCTCGATCGGCACCTCCTCCGCCTCGCTCCAGTGGCGGTGCAGGGTGAGCTTCTCCCAGGAGTCGGCCTTGTGCTTCTTGGAGGCGGAGCTCGGGTCGATGGCCGCGTGCGGCGGGGTCCACGCCCGCTCGACGACCTCCAGCTCCAGCCGCCCGCCCGTGCCGTTGAACGCCACCCGGTAGCCCTCGGCGGGCGCGTAGGCGTTCAGCGCGTAGGTGAGCACGGCGCCGTTGGTGTAGCGGACCATCACCGACATGGTGTCGTCGATGGTGATCCCGTCGCTGAAGACGTCCTGGTCGCGGAGGTAGCCGTCCTCGTGCTCGGCGTCCAGGTAGAGCCGCTTGAGCCGGGGGTCCTTGGAGATGTCCAGGATGAACGGGTCCGTGCCGAGACCTGGGGCGCCCTGGCCCCGCACCGGACGGTCGGTGACGCCGCGCTCGCGGGCGTTCTCCGAGCCGTAGAAGCGCAGGTCGGCCTGGGCGAAGACGGTCTGCGGGGCGGCGGCCAGCCACCAGTTGACCAGGTCGAAGTGGTGGGTGGACTTGTGGACGAGCAGCCCGCCCGAGTTGATCCGCTCGCGGTGCCAGCGGCGGAAGTAGTCGGCGCCGTGGATGGTGTCGAGCGTCCACTCGAAGTGCACGGACGTCACCCGGCCGATCGCGCCCTCCTGCAGCAGGCGGCGCACGGCCGAGTTACGCGGCGAGTAGCGGTAGTTGAACGTGACGATCAGCTTGCCGCTGCTGCGCTCGGCCGCCTCGGCGATGGCCGCGCAGTCCTCGGCGTCGATGGTGAGCGGCTTCTCCACGATGACGTCACGCCCGGCGTCGAGCGCCGCGCACACGTACCGGGCGTGCGTGGCGTCGACGGTGGTGACAATGACCGCGTCGGCGAGCTCGAGCACCTTGTCGAACTCATCGGGCGCGAAGCGCGGCACCTCGTGACCGATCCGCTCGACGTAGTAGTCCATGCGGGTCCGGTTCGTGTCGCACAGGGCGACGATGGTGCCGGCGTCGCGCCACTCCCCGAGCAGCGCGTCGACATACATCTGCGCACGATGCCCGAGCCCGACGAACGCGTACTTCATGTCTCTCCTTTAGCCTGCGATCGAGGCGTTGGCCTCGGTGATGAACTTCTGCGCGGCGTCGTCGGGGGTCATCCTGCCGAACAGGACCTCCTCGGAGTAGCGCGTGAGGATGTCTTCCATGGCGCTGGCGCCCTTCGGCGGAGCGGCCGGCGGGTCGGCCAGCTCGCCCTTGACCTTGTCGAGGAACTCCAGCGTCTTCTTGTCCGTGGGCGGCAGCTTGTCCTTGACCGCCGCCAGCACCTTGGAGCTGGCCGGCAGGCCGCGGTCGCTGAGGATGATCCCGCCCGCCTCAGGGTCGTTGATCATGAAGTCGATGAACTTGGCGGCCTCGGCCGCGTGCTCGGACTTCGACGAGGCGGTGTAGAACATCGCGGGCTGCAGGAACATGCCGCCGGTGGTGGCGCCCGGCAGCTTCGGCATCCGGAGCAGGTCCACGTCCTTGCCGGACTTCTTGGCGATGCCGCCGAGCTGGTTGCTCCACCACATGCCCATCGCGCCGGTGCCGGTGGCCAGCAGCGACTGGTCCACGCTCTGGGCGCCGATCTCGGCGGTCTTGGCGGCGTCGGGCGAGCCCTTGGTCTTGATCAGGTTCTGGTGAGTGGCCCACCAGGCTTTGATCGTCTCGGGCGAGACGCCGATCTTGTTGCCGTTGTAGAAGGGCTCGCCCTTCTGCGCGGCGAAGATCTGCAGGTAGGCCGGGTTGAAGCTCTGCTGCGTGCCGTAGATCTTCCCGGCGCTCTTCTCGCTGACCTTCGACGCCAGGTTGACGTAGTCGTCCCACGTCCACTTGGTGTCGTCGGGGAGCTTCTGCCCCGCGGCCTCCAGCTCGGTCGGGCTGACGACCAGGGAGAAGGCGTTGACGCCGGTGGGGATGGCGAACTGCTTGCCGTCGATGGCGCCGGTGGCCAGCACCTTGGGGTCGATGTCGCCGGTGTTGACCGAGCTGGCCAGGTCGGCCAGCGTGCCGCGGTCGGCGTACTCGCGCAGGCCGCGGATCTCGAGGGTGATGACGTCCGGCGCGTCACTGGCCGCGACCTTGGTGGACAGCGACTCGTAGTATGCCGCGAAGTCGGAGAACTCGCCCTCGACGTCGATGGTCGGGTTCTTGGCCTCGAACTTCTTGATCGCCTCTTCGGTCATCTGCTGCCGCGCGGCGCTACCCCAGTAGGAGAAGCGCAGCTTGACCTTGCCATCGGCGCTTTCGCCGCCGCTGCCGCTGCCGCAGGCCGCGGTGACCGCCAGCATCGCGGTGGCGAGCAATGCCGCCGACCACACCTTCTTGCCAGAGCTCACGGCTCTACCTCCTAGGGGTTTCCTCTTGTTGGGGGGTGGATGGAGCTACTTCAGCCCCGTCGTGGCCACGCCACGGATCAGGTACTTCTGGCCGGCCAGGAAGAAGCCGAAGATGGGACCGAGCGCGATGATCGACATGGCGAACATGGGTCCCCATTGCGAGTCGCTGCTGGCGTCCAGGAACGTGCGCAGCGCGACCGGGACGGTGAAGTTGTCCGGGTTGTTGAGGTAAAGGAGCTGGCTGAGGAAGTCGTTCCACGTCCAGATGAACGTGAAGATCGCGGTCGTGGCCAGCGCGGGCAGGCAGAGCGGCATGACCACTCTGATGAAGATGCGCCAATAGCCCGCTCCGTCGATCTCGGCCGCCTCGTCCAGCTCCCTCGGCAGCGTACGGATGAACTGCACCATGAGGAAGACGAAGAACGCGTCCGTCGCCAGCACCTTGGGCATCACCAGCGGCCAGATCGTGTTGATCAGGTCGAGCTTCGAGAACATGATGTACTGCGGCACGATCACGACGTGGTGGGGCAGCATGATCGTGCCCAGCATGATGGCGAACCAGAGCTTCTTCAGCGGGAAGTTCAGCCGGGCGAAGGCGTAGGCCGCCAGCGAGCAGGCCACCAGGTTGGCCACCACGGACAGCGCGGTGACGACCGCGGAGTTCCACAGGTAGTAGCCGAAGGGGTGCTTCAGCGCCGTCCAGCCCTCGGTGTAGTTGTCGAAGGTGACCTGGCTGGGCCACAGCCCCGGCTCCCGGAAGATCAGCTCCTCCGGCTTGAGCGAGCTGGAGATCATCCAGAGCAGCGGATAGAGCATGACCAGGCCGAAGCCGATCAGCAGGATGTGCTTGACCACCGGCCCGCCCTTGAGGGGGCGGAACAGCACCGGGAGCGGCCTACTTGGTGTCGCCATAGAAGACCCAATACTTAGACGCGAGGAAGTTCACTCCGGTCAGGGCGGCGATGATGAGCAGCAGGATCCACGCCATCGCCGCGGCGTAGCCCATGTCGTAGCTCTTGAACCCCTTCAGATAGAGGTAGAGCGTGTAGAAGAGGGTGGAGTCGGCCGGGCCGCCCTTGCCGTTGCTGACGATGAACGCCTGCGTGAACGACTGGAACGACTTGATCACCTCGAGCACGAGGTTGAAGAAGATGATCGGCGTCAGCAGCGGCAGCGTGATCGAGCGGAACTGGCGCAGGGTCCCGGCGCCGTCCACCGCCGCCGCCTCGTAGTAGCTGCTGGGGATCTGGCGCAACCCGGCGAGGAAGATGATCATCGGGGCGCCGAACGTCCACACGTGCAGGAGGATCAGCGTGCCCAGCGCCGTGTCGGGGTCGCCGACCCAGCCGGGCCCCTGGATGCCGAAGATCGACAGCGCCGCGTTGACCAGGCCGTCGGCGCCGAAGACCTTGCGCCAGAGGATCGCGATCGCGACGCTGCCGCCCAGCAGCGAGGGCAGGTAGAAGATCGAACGGTAGAACGACAGCCCGCGCAGCCCCCGGTCGAGCACCAGGGCCAGCCCCAGCGCGAAGGCCAGCTGCAGCGGGACCGACACGACCACGTAGATCGTGGTCACCTTCAGCGAGGACATGAACCTCTCGTCCTCGGTGAACATCTTGACGTAGTTGTCCAGCCCGACCCACTTGGCCTCCTTGAGGAGGCTGTAGTCGGTGAAGGACAGGTAGAGCGAGGCGATGATCGGGCCGACCGTGATGACAAGCAGGCCGACGAACCAGGGCGCCAGGAACAGGTAGGCGGCCCTGGCCTCGCGGCGGGCGCGTAGGGAGCGGGGTCCGCCTCCGCCGGCCTGCGTGGCCGGTTCGCGCGGGGCTCGGGTCTTCACCGCCACCGTGTCAGCCATGACGGAACTCATTCGTCATTCACGGACCTTCCGGCGAGATGTGAATGGATAGCGCTTTCCTATAGCTGGCGGGAAAGTTACGTCAACCCTTTGCAGACGTTACATAGCCGTTACCGATATATCGTTACGACGTTTTCCCAGGTAGAGAGCCTGCCTGTCCGAGAAGTCAGATGAATTCGCTGCTCAGTTAGTACAACCGTTTGCAGCCGACCCGCTACCGTGGCGGAGCGGTGGAGTCCCTGATCACCAGGCGCGTCTCCAGCGAGGTGGTGGCCGTGACCTCCTGGATGAGCAGATCCACGGCGAGCCGGCCGGCCGCGGCGGTGGGCATGGCGACAGTGGTGAGCTTGGGGCGGTTCAGCCGTCCGGAGACGATGTCGTCGATCCCGACCACGCTGACGTCCCGCGGCACGCTCAGCCCCAGGTCACCGAGCCCTTCGATGAGCCCGATCGCCACCAGGTCGTTGTAGGCGAGCACGCCGGTCGCCCCGGAGTCCCGCACCCGCCGCGCGGCGGCGAGCCCGCCCCGCTCGGTGGGCGCGTTGGGGCCGATGGCGACCAGCTCGACGCCCTCCACCTGTTCGGCGGCCGTACGGATCTCCGCGCTGGTCCACGAGCCGGCCGGGCCCGACACGAGCGCCACGCGGCGGTGCCCGAGCCCGGTCAGGTGCTCGACCGCCAGCCTGGCCCCGTGGCCGACGTCCATCAGGACCGTGGCGGCGCCGCGCAGCCGCCGGTTGATCACCACGAACGGCACCCGCGCGGCCAGCCGTTCCAGCGCCTTGTTGGACGAGCGCGGGCTGCACAGCACCAGGCCGTCCACCTGTTTGGAGAACGCCTGCACCAGCTCCTCCTCGGTGGCCGCCTCCTCGTCGGTGTCGGCCACGAACAGGTGGTAGTCGCGCTGCCGGGCCGCCGAGTGGGCCGCCTTGATCAGCGGGGGGAAGAACGGATTGGCGATGTCGGCCACGATCAGGCCGAGGTTGTGGGTGCGGCCCGTCGTGAGCGCCCTGGCCGCCCGGTTGGGGCGGTATCCCAGCTCCTCGGCCACCGTGAGCACCCTGGTACGGGTGGCCGCGTTCACCATGTGCGGTGCGGAGAACGTCCGCGACACGGTCGATACATGGACACCGGAAGCCCGGGCCACATCACGAATCGTCACTGTCACAGTCGCCCACCCTAACGCAACCGCTTGCAGAATCCCTGAGTACCATGAAAGCGCTTGCCGCCCCGTTGCATCAGGAAACCCCTGCTCCAGCGAGGGGGGCGAAATCACCCCTTGACGACCTCGGCCTGAGGACACAAAGGTTTAGTGCAACTGTTTGCAGTCTTGAAGGAGCCCTCACGGTGAGCAGAGTCCTCGTCACCGGAAGCGCAGGACGCCTCGGCCGTAGCGTGGTCACCACGCTCGCGGCGGCCGGGCACGAGGTCATCGGCGTCGACCGAACGCCCGGCACGCCATCCGAGGCCGCGATGGCCTTACCGGCCGATCTCACGGACACGGGCGAGACCTTCGAGGTCATCGCCAGGTTCCGGCCCGAAACCGTGATCCATCTGGCCGCGATCGCGACCCCGTTCAGCCTCCCGGAATCGGTGATCTTCAAGGTCAACACCCAGCTCGCGTTCAACGTCTGCGAGGCGTCCGTCGCGCTGGGCGTGCCGGGCGTGGTGGTGGCCAGCAGCCCCACCGTCATCGGGTACGGCGCCCCCGGCGGCTGGGCGCCCGCGTACCTGCCGATCGACGAGGACCACCCGGTGCGCCCGTGGAACGCGTACAACCTGTCCAAGGTCACGGCAGAGCAGACCATGAAGGCGTTCGCGCTGGCCGGGACGACCAAGATGGCCGCGATCAGGCCGTGCTTCGTCATCCCGCCCGAGGAGTGGGCGGGCGCGCCCACCCAGTCGGGCCACACGGTGCGCGAGCGCCTCGACCGGCCGGAGCTGGGCGGGGTCTCGCTGTTCAACTACATCGACGCCCGCGACTGCGCCGACATGATCACGGTGCTGGCCGCGGCGCTGCCCGAGCTGCCCAACGGCGAGGTGTTCTTCGCCGGGGCCGCGGACGCGCTGGCCCGCAAGCCGCTCGCCGACCTGCTGCCCCAGGTCGTGCCCGGCACCGCACCGTTCGCCGCCGGTCTCACCGGCACCACCCCCGCCTTCTCGATCACCAAGGCAGAGCGCCTGCTCGGCTGGCAGCCCAAGCGGAGCTGGCGTACCGAACTGAAGGAAGCTGAATGAACCTGAGCGGTGTGCTGTTCTTCCCCGTGACCCCCTTCGACGCCGACGGCCGGCTCGCCGAGGAGGTGCTGGCCGAGCACATCCGGCAGGGCATGGAGCACGGCCCCGGCGGCGTGTTCGTGGCGTGCGGCACCGGCGAGTTCTCGGCGCTGTCGGAGGCCGAGCACGCGCGGGCGGTGCGGGTGGCGGCCGAGGTCGTGGGCGGGCGGGTGCCGGTGTTCGCGGGCGCGGGCGGCCCGCTCGGCACGGCGCTGAACCAGGCGCGGGCGGCTCGCGAGGCGGGCGCCGACGGGCTGCTGCTCATGCCGCCGTACCTGGCCCAGGGGCCGGGGCACGGCTTCGCCGCCTACGTGGCCGCGGTGGCCGCGGAGCTGCCGGTGATCGTCTACCAGCGGGGCTCCGTGGTGCTGGAGCCGGAGTCCGTGGTGGAGCTGGCCGGGATCCCCGGGGTGATCGGGCTCAAGGACGGCGTCGGCGACATCGACCGGATGCAGCGGATCGTGCTGGCGGTGCGGGAGGCGTACCCGGACTTCCTGTTCTTCAACGGGCTGCCGACGGCCGAGCTGACCATGCCCGCCTACCGGGGCATCGGCGTCGAGCTGTACTCCAGCGCGGTGTTCGCGTTCGCGCCGGAGATCGCGCTGGCCTATCTGAACGGTGACGAGCGGCTGCTCACCGGGTTCTACGCCCCGCTCGTACGGCTGCGCGGCAAGGTCCCCGGCTACCCGGTCGCCCTGGTCAAGGCCGGGGTCCGGCTGCGCGGCCTGGACGTGGGCGCCGTCCGCCCGCCGCTGGTCGAGCCGACCGACGAGCACCTGGAGGAGCTGGAGGCGCTGATCAAGACGGGGCTGGAGCTGGCCGCGTCATGACGATCGCCGACCTGCGTACCTCGCTGCGGACGGCCCCGCTGCCGCGGCCCTGGGGCGCGGACGTGCCGGCCAACCACGTGGTCGTGTGCGAGGTCACGCTGGAGGACGGGCGGACCGGCACCGGGTTCTCGTGGACGCCGCAGATCGGGGCGCACGCCGTGCGGGCGCTGCTCGACCACGACCTGCGGGAGGCGCTGATCGGGCTGCCCGCGCACCCCGAGGTGGTGTGGGACCGGCTGTGGCGGCACCTGCGCGAGGCGGGGCCCGGCGGGATCACGACGATCGCGCTGGCCGGGATCGACCTGGCGTTGTGGGACCTGCGCTGCGGTGACAGCGGCCTGACCGACGTGCTGGGCCGCCGGCGTGACGAGGTCCCGGTCTACGGCAGCGGCGTCAACCTGCACTACCCGCTGGAGGAGCTGGTGGAGCAGGCGCGGCGCTGGGTGGCGGCCGGGTACCGGGGGGTCAAGATCAAGGTGGGCCGGCCCGACCTGGCGGAGGACGTGGCCAGGGTGGCCGCCGTGCGCGAGGTGATCGGGCCCGACCGGCTGCTGATGATCGACGCCAACCAGCGGTGGGACCTGCACCGGGCCAGGCGGGCTCTTTCCGCGTTGCGGGAGTTCGGGCTGCACTGGATCGAGGAGCCGCTGCCCGCCGACGACGTGGCCGCGCACGTGGAGCTGCGGCGCTCCATCGACGTGCCGGTGGCGGTCGGGGAGAACGTCTACACCACCTACGGCTTCCGTGACCTGCTCGCGGCCGGGGCGTGCGACATCGTCCAGCCGAACGTGGTGCGGGTCGGCGGGATCACGCCGTTCCTGCGGATCGTGGAGCTGGCCAGGACGTACGACGTGCCGGTCTATCCGCATCTGCTGAGCGAGGTGTCCGGGCAGCTCGCGCTGGCCCTGCCGCTGCCGGTCATGGCGGAGGACGTGGAGGACGCCTCGTTCGCGGCCCTCGGGCTGCTGGCGGAGCCGTACCCGGTGCAGATTTCCGACGGGGTCCTGCGGGCGGGCGCGCACGCGGGGCTCGGACTGAGGTGGTCGCGATGAAGGTGGTACTCGCTGGTGCGCACGGCCATGGGCGGCACCATCTGGGCAATCTGCGCAGGCTGGCCGACCAGGGGCTGATCGAGCTGGCCGGGATCTGCGACGTGGTGCCCGTCGAAGTGGACTTCGGCTCGCCGCTGCAGTCGCCCGACCTGGGCGAGCTGCTCGCGAAGACCGGCGCGGAGATCACGGTCATCTGCACGCCGATCCACACGCACGCCGACCTCGCGGTGACCGCCCTGCACGCGGGATCCCACGTGCTGCTGGAGAAGCCGCCCGCGGCGAGCCCCTCCGCGCACGCCCGGATCGCCGCGGCGGTGGCGGAGACGGGGCTGGCCTGCCAGGTCGGCTTCCAGTCGCTGGGCTCGGCGGCGGTCCCCGCGCTGCGCTCGCTGATCGCCGACGGCACCATCGGGCGCGTGCGCGGCATCGGCGGCGCGGGCGCCTGGGAGCGGCCCTCGTCCTACTTCACCAGGTCGGCCTGGTCGGGCAAGCGCCGGCTCGACGGCGTGGACGTGGTGGACGGCGCGCTGACGAACCCGTTCGCGCACGCCGTCGCGACCGCCCTCGCCCTGGTGGACGGCCCTGTCGCGGAGATCGAGGCCGAGCTCTACCACGCCCATCCGATCGAGTCGGACGACACGTCCTGCCTGCGGATCCGTCTCGACGACGGCTTCGTGATCACGATCGCGGTGACGCTCTGCGCGACCGGCCGGAGCGAGCCGTACCTGGTCGTGCACGGCGACGCGGGCCGCGCCACGCTCGTCTACACGCAGGACCGGCTCAAGGTCGAGCTGCCGGACGGCACGGTCACGACGACCGCGTACGAGCGCACCGACCTGCTGGAGAACCTCATCGACCATGTCCGCACGGGCGCCGAGCTGATGGTGCCGCTGTCCGCCACGGAGACGTTCACGCAGGTGCTGGACGCGGTGCGGCTGGCTCCCGAGCCGCTGCCGATCCCGGAGCGCTACCAGGACGTCAGGCGGGACGCCGCGTCGGGCGAGGTCACGCACCGGTTCCTGCCGGGTGTCGCCGACCTGACGGCCCGCAGCGCCGAGACGCTGTCGCTCTACTCGGAGCTGGACGTCCCCTGGACCCGGGTGGAGCTGCTGGCCTCCGGGCGGGCGGTGGCCTCGTACGAGCTGCGGCCCGACCTGCCGGCGACCGACTCCCCGCGGCCCTACCTCCACGGGGTGCGGACGCTGGGCGGCGTCGAGGTCACCGAGGTGCGTCCCGAGGACCACGTGCACCACCTCGGGGTCGGGGTGGCGATCTCCGACCTGGGCGGGGCGAACTTCTGGGGCGGCCGCACGTACGTCAAGGACCAGGGGCCCGCCTGGCTGGACGATCACGGCATTCAGCGGCACCTGTCGTTCTCCCGGCTCGACGACTCCGGCTTCGTCGAGCACCTGGAGTGGGCGGGGCCCGGCGGGCGGCTGGTGGCGCGCGAGGAGCGGACCGTGACGGCCCGGCCGTTCGGGGACTTCTGGGCGCTGGACTTCGCGTTCACGCTCACCAACCTCACCGGCGCGCCGCTGGAGGTCCGGAGCTCGGCCACCAAGGGGCGCGTGGGCGCGGGGTACGGCGGCTTCTTCTGGCGCGCCCCCGGCACCTCCACCGCCCGGATCGCGCTCCCCGGGGACGAGGAGGCCGTGCACGGCAGCCGCGACCCCTGGGTCGCCCTGGCCGGCACCACACCGGAGGGGCGGGACTGGACGCTCGTCTTCGTGCAGTCGGACGGCGACCCGTGGTTCGTGCGGGTCGAGCACTATCCGGGGGTCGGGCAGGCGCTGGCCTGGGACCGGCCGCTCGTCGTCGAGGACACGCTGACCAGGCGGGTCGTGACGGCGGTGGTGGACGGCAGGCTCGACGCCGCCGCCGCGTCCGCGCTGGCGGACACGGTACGCGAAGCGACACCGGCCCTTCGGTAAGCCCTCACTCGGCGTTTCCTGGCGGTTACGCGTTCGGTGGCTAGGGTGCGTGATCTGTGAGTGCAGCCGCCACTGTGGACACCCGGCCCGTGACCGCCAGGGACCCGTTCTTCGACAACGCCAAATACCTGGCCATCCTGCTCGTGGTGTGCGGTCACCTCATCGAGGACCAGCGGGACCACCCCATCGCCCACGCGCTCTACTTCTACGTCTACGTCTTCCACATGCCGCTGTTCATCGTGCTGAGCGGCTATCTGTCGCGCCGGTTCACGTTCTCGGCGGGGAAGGCGCGCAAGCTCATCTCCACGCTGGCGGTGCCGTACCTGATCTTCGAGGTGGCGTACTCGTTGCCGCGGCTGATCCTTTACGGGAAGTTCGAGCTGACCCTGCTTGATCCGTACTACCTGACCTGGTTCCTGCTGTCGTTGTTCCTGTGGCGGCTGTCGACGCCGGTGTGGCAGCAGCTCAGGTGGCCGCTGGCGGTCGCGGTCGTGCTGTCGCTGCTGACCGGGATGAGCGCGCTGCCCGACGAGCTGGCCATGAACCGGACGTTCGCGCTGCTGCCGTTCTACGTGCTCGGGCTGATGCTCAAGCCGGAGCACTTCGCGTGGCTGCGCAGGCCGTACATGCGGCTGACCGGCTTCCTGACGCTCGGGCTGGGGCTGGCGGCGGCGCTGCTCGTGCACGACCAGGTGCCGACGGAGTGGATCCGATGGCGGCTGTCCAACTCCGCGCTGCACGTGGACGACCTCACCGGCACGGCCGTGCGGCTGGGCCTGCTGGTGGCCGGGGCGGTGCTGGTGGCGGCGTTTCTCGCGGTGACCCCGGCGCGGCACACGTGGTTCAGCGATCTGGGCTCGGCCACCATGTACGCGTACCTGCTCCACGGATTCGTGGTCAAGGTCGCCGAGCGGTTCGAGCTGGGCGTGCCTTTGTCGATCCTGCTCGGCGTGGCCGCCGCCACCCTGCTCTGCACGCCGCCGGTGCGCAAGCTCTTCCACTGGGCCGTGGAGCCGCGCATGTCCTGGGCCTTCACGCCGCTCCGCCGGCCGTGACACGGTGGCGGGTATGGCCATCGACTTCACCCTCGCTCCCGAGCACGAGGAGATCCGCAAGCGGGTCCGCGCCTTCATCCAGGGGACCGTCATTCCCGCCGTGGAGGAGGTGAAGGAGGCCGACCGGGACAACTACCTGCGTACGATCTTCCGGCTCCGCTCCCAGGCCCAGGCCGAGGGGCTGTGGCTGCCCCACATGCCGAAGGAGTGGGGCGGCATGGGGCTGGGCCACGTCGAGCTGGCCATGGTGCAGTCGGAGGCGGCCAAGACCCGCGTCGGGCCCTGGGTGCTCAACTGCATGGCCCCGGACGAGGGCAACATGCACACCCTCCTGCACTGGGCGACGGACGAGCAGAAGGAGAAGTACCTGCGGCCGCTGCTGGAGGGCACGCAGATGTCCTGCTTCGCCATGACGGAGCCGGAGGTGGCGGGCTCCGACCCCACCCTGATCCGCACCACGGCCGTCCGGGACGGGGACGAGTGGCTGATCAACGGCCACAAATGGTTCATCTCCAACGCGCGCCGGGCCAACTTCGCGATCCTCATCGCGCGGACGGAGCCGGACGTGCCGGAGGGCTCGCGCGGCGCCAACACCGCCTTCCTCGTCGACCTGCCCGACCCGGGCTGGAACGACGTGCGCGAGGTCGAGACGATGCACGGCTCCACGGGCCACAGCGAGATCGTCATCACCGATCTCCGCGTGCCCGACAGCCAGATCCTCGGCGGACGCGGCAACGGCCACCGCCTCGGCCAGTACCGTCTGGGCCCGGCCCGGCTCGCCCACTGCATGCGCTGGATCTCCCAGGCGGAGACGGCCCTGGACATGATGGTCGAGCGCGCGCTCAACCGCTACAGCCACGGCTCGCTGCTGGCCGAGAAGCAGGGCATCCAGTGGATGATCGCCGACTCGGCCATGGAGCTGTACCAGTGCAAGCTGATGGTCCTGCACGCCGCGTCCAAGATCGACAAGGGTGAGGACTTCCGTACGGAGGTGTCGATGGCCAAGCACTTCGTGGCCAACAGCCTCAACCGGATCGTGGACCGGGCGATCCAGGTGCATGGCGCGCTCGGCTACTCGACGGACACGCCGCTGGCCGGCATGTTCCAGCACGCCCGCTGGGCCCGCTTCGCCGACGGCGCCGACGAGATCCACCAGATGCGCATCGCCGAACGCACCATCGCCGCCTACCGGGCCACCGGCTCCACCAACTCCGCCACCGGCGGCCTCCCCCTGTGACGGGCGGTCGTCACCCGGGGCGGCTTCAGACGGTCGTCACCCGGGGAGCCGGCATCGTCACGATCTCCCGCTCGTAATAGGCCCGGAAGTCCTCCCCGGCCGCGAACAGCTTGTCGAGCTCGCCCCGGCACGCCGCGATCACATCAGGGTCGTCGATCCGCCTCGCGCCGCTGTGGGTCCCGCAGGCGTCGTACGTCACCTCGTACATGACGGACGACCCCAGCACGACGAGCTCCGGCAGGCGCCGGTCGATCTCGAGGTCGGACACCTCCGCCGCGTCGAGCACCCGCACCTGCTCGGCCACCCCCACCCGCAGCGCCAGCACGTGCATCTCCCACTGCAGGTACGGCGTGACGGGTTGCTCGACGATCCGGATCCGCCGGCAGGGATAGGCCCTGCTCCGGCCTCCGTCACCCGTGTCGTCGACCAGCTTGAGCGAGCGTTCCCAGTCGCAGTCCATCATCGCGAGCCAGCTCGGCTCCCCGGCCTCGAAGCGCTGAATACGCTGGAGTTTCCAGAACACGTCATCAATGTTCCGGAAATTCGGCCAGAAATCGTCAAGATATCCGTCCGCACTTAGCAAGACTCCCGATATCTCGTGAATGCGCTCAAGCATATGACGACCGTACCCATCAGATTCGCGGCACGAACCCGTGAGCAGCGGCTACGCTGGCCGCGATGCTCACACAATTGATCGTCCTGCGCGGCAACTCCGGCTCGGGCAAGACGAGCGTCGCCCGAGCCCTCCGCAAGGCGTACGGCAGGCGCGGCCTCGCGGTGGTGAGCCAGGACGTGCTGCGCCGCGACATCCTCCGCGAACTCGACGTCCCGGACGGCGTCAACATCGGCCTCATCGACACCGTCACCCGCTACGCGCTCGGCCACGGCCACCACGTCATCCTCGAGGGCATCCTCACGGCCGGCAGGTACGCCCCGATGCTCCAGTCCCTGCGCGAGGACTTCCCCGGCCGCAGCCGCTTCTTCTACCTCGACATCTCCTTCGAGGAAACGCTCCGCCGCCACGCCACCCGCCCGCAGAGCGCGGAGTTCGGCCCGGACATGATGCGCGAATGGTACATCGAGCGGGACCTGCTGCCCGGCGGCCACGAAACCGTCATCGATCAGAACAGCTCGCTCGATGAAACGGTACGACGGCTACTATCCGAAACGCTCGAATGCGCAGAAACCCGCAATTACCAGAAATCCACCCGAGCCCCAGCAAATCACCTCATCGACTAATCGCTTATACGCTCACACTTATCCTCTGAGGCGGGCGTAGGCCGCGGGTGGCATCCCGACCGCGGCGGTGAAATCGCGGGTCAAGTGAGCCTGGTCCGTATAGCCGAGTTCGACGGCCAACGTCGCGAGGTCCAGCCCTTCGTAGACCCGCTCCGCCGCCTCGTGCAGGCGGAAGCGGCGGATCACCCATTTGGGGCCGATGCCGACATAGTCCCGGAACAGCCGCTGCAACGAGCGCACCGACCGCCCCGATCTGGCCGCCAGCTCATCGACCCTGGTCACGGAGACCTCGTTCTCGGCCATCTCCACCAGCGCCGCGACCTCTTCGGCCAGCGGATCCCGCTCCGGCCCCAGACTCAGCAGGAACCTCTCGACCAGCGCGATGGCGGCCCGGGCATCGGACTCGGCCAGAACCTGCTCGACCAGCGAGGCGCCCGCCGAGCCGTACATCTCGCCGATCTCCACGAAACGGTCGGTCAACTGCGACACCGGACCGCCGAGAAACGGCCGGAAGCCGCCCGGACGGAAGCGCGTGCCGAGCACGCGGCCGCTGCCCCGCATCGTGTACGAGAACCCGCCCTTGATCACTCCCGCGAACTGATGGAAGTCCGTGGTGATCGTCATGTTCACGGTGGGGTGCGAGACGATGCGCTGTTCGTACGGCTCGGCGAGGTCGGTCCACGTGACGACCCAGAAGTGCTCCACAAACGTCGCAATCTCCGCTGATGGCGCCTGTCTGAAGAAATCGAAGGCGTCGAGCCCCGCGTACGGGTCGACCCAGCCGCGCTGTCGCGTTTCTACAAGCCGTGCCTGGGTCAGGCGGGGCATCATGGCTGCCATGGACGACATGATGCCGCTGATGACGCGCGCCACCGAACGGACCGCGGGATTGGTCCGCGCGGTGCGGCGCGAGCAGTTCGGTTCCTCGACGCCGTGCGCGAAGTTCGACGTCAAGGACCTGATCAACCACCTCGAGTGGGTGGCGGACCTGTTCGAGTCGCTGGGCCGCCAGGGGGAGAGAATCGAGCAGGAACCGTACGCGGGCGACTTCCCCGAGCGCGCGGAGCGCACGCTGGCCGCCTGGTCCCGCCCCGAGGCGTGGGAGGGCACCAGCCCCGCCATGGGCCTGCCGATGACCACGCTGGCCCACATGTACCTCGTCGACATGGTCGTACACGGCTGGGACCTGGCCAGAGCCACCGGCCAGGACTACGAGCCGGACGCTGAGAGCGTCTCGCGGGCACTCCACTTCACCGACCAGATGGCGGAGATGGGCCGGCAACGCGGCGCCTTCGGCCCACCGGTAGACGTGCCGGACAGCGCCCCGCAATTCGACCGCCTCCTCGGCATCATCGGCCGCGACCCAGCCTGGACCCCGTAAACCGCACCGCCCTCGACGAGCCGCCGTCACAACGAAGGGAGACGCACCGATCCCCCCGCCCGCCGAACCAATCCGAACGCGGCGATCCCCCTCCCGCCGAACGAACCGGCACGCGGCGATCCCCCTCCCGCCGAACCAAACCCGCGCACCGCGATCCCCCCACCGAACCAAACCCGCGCACCGCGATCCCCCCACCGAACCAAACCCGCGCACCGCGATCCCCCCACCGGACCAAACCCGAGCACGGCGATCCCCTCCCACCGAACCAAGCCTGGACACCGAATCACCCCTGAATGCCGATGCCGAGGCCGAGGCCGCTGCTCCTCCCCCCGGCGTGTGCTCCCCGAGGCGCCGACCACCTCCCTCCCCGCGCGGCCGCCTGGCCCCAGCACCCTGCTGAGCCTCGGGACACCAGGCGTTGGGCACCCGATTCGGGACGATGGACGAGGTAGCGCTGCAGCACCGGGTGCCAGCGGTTGGCGGGCAGGTTCCGAAGCGCCGCGACGGCCAGGCAGTACTTGCTCACGGTGACCGGCCGCACCCCCAGCCCGCGCAGGACCTTGTCCACCAGCGCCTTCCCGTCGGCGGACTTCGACTCCAGCAGCACCAGGTCGCGGCGCGCCGGTGCGCTGGAGCGCCCGTCGTGGCAGAGCAGGCCCGTGTCGCAGGTGAGCCTGGCCGCGCCCGAGGGGTCGATGAAGGTCACCCGCTTGTAGTCGGTGGACAGCACCGGCCCCAGCGTCTCCGGGGCGATGAGGTGTAGCTCGGCGAGAAGGGTGTCGCGCACGAAGTCGAACGCCTCCCGGGTGAGCGTCCGGCTCGGCGCGTCGTCGTACGGGATGCGGTGCTTGTCGGTGCTGCCACGGGTGCCGTTGAGCTTGAGCTCCAGCCACCGGCCGCCCCCGTCCAGGTAGGTGCGGGTGCGCAGCTTGAACCTGCGCCGCCGATCCTGCCGGTGCTGGTGGAAGGTGAGCAGGTCAGGCGTGTCGAAGTAGGTCGACGTGTAGCGGAACTGGCGTCTTGCCCCGATGCGCAGCACGGCGAACCGGTCTCCCAGCTCGGCCGCGAGTGCCGCCATGGTGGCGGCCGTCACGATGTATTTGCGATCGACCCGGCTCATCAGCTCCGGCACGTCCTCGAGCCCGATCGGCGCCACCTCGGCCGCGATCCCGGCCAGCAGCACCTCCGCGTCCAACTCACCCATCACCACACCTCCACCACCTTCTGCATGACTCCGGCTCACGGGGTTCAGCGGACGCCGGCCCGTTGGGGAGGGGCCACGTAGCGGACGTCGACCACCGTTATGTCGCGGACGTAGTCGATCTGGGTGACCACGTAGTGGAGGACGTGTGCCCGCAGGCGGCTCTCCAGGTCGACCCGGAGCAGGTCCGGGTCCGAGTGGACGACGTCCAGGGTGATGACCTGGTGGCGGGTGCGGCCGAGCAGGGCCGGGTGGTCGGCGACGTACATCACCACCAGCAGGACGCCGTCCAGCAGCAGAGCGGTCAGCGGCCACGCGCCCGCGATGCCGTTGACCAGGCCCAGCACGATGGCGATGAAGTAGTAGGCGATCTCCTGCTGGGTGATCTCGCTGGAGCGGAGGCGGATGATCGACAGGACCCCGAACAGGCCGAAGCCGACGGCGACGTCGACGCGCTGGACGAGCAGGAGCGAGACCACCGCGAAGATGCCCACGTTGAGTGCCACGTAGGCGAAGAGCAGGTCACGTCGATGATGTCGCCGGTAGTAGAGGCCATAGGCCAGGGCGACGATCGACGCGAGATCCATTACCAGTCCGGCTGTCACGGCGCTCCCTCCGTCGGTGCTGATGAGAACAGCTTTTCGGGGCGGGGTGAGGCGAGAGTGAGGTGATGATTAGGCGGCTCTCATGCGGTAGCCGGTGCCACGGACGGTCTCGATGCGGTCGGCGCCGATCTTGCGGCGTAGGTAGCGTACGTAGACGTCCACCACGTTGGAGCCGGGGTCGAAGTCGAAGCCCCACACGTGGCTGAGGAGCTGTTCGCGCGTCAGGACCTGGTCGGGGTGCCGGCAGAAGATCTCCGCCAGCGCGAACTCCCTGGTCGACAGGTCCACCGCCCGGTCCCCGACGTATGCCCGTCGCGTACGCAGATCCAGCGACAGGTCCGACACCCGCAGCACGGTCACCTCCGGTGTGCGGTCGGCGCGCACGCGCAGCCGCAGCCGGACCCTCGCCAGGAGTTCCTCGAAGGCGAACGGCTTGGCGATGTAGTCGTCCGCGCCGCCCTCGAGCCCCGCCACGGTGTCGCTCACGCTGTCGCGGGCGGTCAGGATGATCACCGGCATGGCCACCCTGGACTGCCGCAACCTCCGCAACACCGTGAACCCGTCGCTCAACGGCAGCCCGATGTCCAGGATGAGCAGGTCGAACCCGCCCGCGCAGGCCAGGTCGTACGCCGCGACCCCGTCCGTCACCACGGCGGTCACGAAGCCGTTGGCCCGCAGCCCCTTCTCCACGAACGACGCGATCCTGGCCTCGTCCTCGGCGATCAGTATCCGGTTCATCCCAGCCTCCAGAGCTCCCACAGCGGGATGGACATGACGAAACGGGCTCCGCCGCCCTGGGCCTCCGTCACCTTGACGTTGCCGCCGTGGGCCTCGGCGATCGATCTGACGATGGCCAGGCCCAGACCGGCGCCTTCGTACGTCACGGTGCGGCCCGCGCCGCGCACGAACCGTCCGAAGATCCGCTCGCGCTCGGCGGGCGCCACCCCGGGGCCGCTGTCGCGTACCCACAGCTCGACCCACCCGTCGCGGACGGCGGAGCCGACGGCGATCAGGTCGTCGTCGGTGGTGTGGCGGACGGCGTTGGCCACGAGCTGCATGAGCGCCTGCGTGAGCCGCTGGCGGTCGGCGGGCACGCGGGCCTCGGCCACCTCGTCGACCCGCCAGCGCCGGGTGCCGAGCGCGCGGGCCTTGGCGACGACGCTGACCGTGAGGTCGGCCACCTCGACGTCGTGTATGTCGAGAAAGCCCGGCTGCTCGGCTCTGGCGAGGGTGAGGAGGTCTTCGACGATGCGGTTCATCCGATCGAGCTCGTCGGTGACCAGGGCGAGCGTCTCCGCGCGGTCGCGCGGATCGTCGCCCATGAGCTCCAGGTGGCCGCGGATGACGGTGATCGGCGTGCGCAGCTCGTGGCCGGCGTCGTCCATGAAGTGCCGCTGCACGACGAAGGCGTTCTCGAGCCGGTCGAGCATGTGGTTGAACGTCGCGGCCAGCGCGGCCACGTCGTCGTCGCCCGGCACGTCGAGCCTGCGCGTGAGATCGGTGGAGTCGCTGATCTGCTCGGCCGTCTGGCCGATCAGCCGGACCGGAGCCAGCACCCGCCCCGCCACGAACCACCCGGCCGCCCCCGCTAACGCCAGCGCCGCCAGCGCGGACAGCCCGAGGACCCGAACCGCGTCCACGATCTCGTCGCGGTGGCGGTCGTAGAGGATCGCCACGACGAGGTGGCCCGGGCGGGGGTCGGGCTTCACCGTCACCGGGATCACCGCATAATGGACCGTTCCTTTCGGGCTCTCGATCTCACCGCCGCCGGGCTTGATGGCCGTGGCCAGCCGCGCGACCAGCGCGTCGTCGATGTCGAGGCGTACGGGTGGCGGGATCGCGGTGATCTTGTGAGCCTTGCCGTCGACGATGCTGAAGAACGTCTCCCACCTGTCGGGCGCGTTGAGCGCCAGATATCCCGTGAGCAGCTCTCCCACGTCGGTGATCGTGCGGCCGGTCTCCGGGTCGCGCGCGGTCGCGGCGTACCGGCGCAGCTTCTCCGCCTCGTTGCTGAGCTCGAGGTTCGTACGGTCGTCGAGACGAGCCAGCAGGATGGTCCAGGTCGCGAAGATCGAGACCGCGAGGGCGAGGCCGACGACGGCGAGCATCCAGCCCACGATCCGGGCACGGGCGCTCACCCGCATTCGATCGCCTGGTCAGTCGTCGCCGTCATCGTCATCTCCACCGCCACCGTCGTCGTCATCGTCACCGCCACCTGGTCTCGGCGCCGGCGGTCTGACCGGCTCGGCCCTGGTCTGGCGCGGGGCGGGCCGCACGGCGGTCCCGCGCGCCGCGGCCTCGTCGCCGTCGCGCGACCCGGTGGCTCTGGCGGGTCTCGGGCCGGTGCTCGTGCCGACCTTCGGTCTGGCGCTCGCAGTGGGTTTCGGTTTCACGCCTGTGGTGGGCTGTGGCCTCACACCGGCAGCGGGCTGGGACCCGGCGTCGGCAGCCGGCCGGGATCCTGCATCGGCGGCAGGCTGGGATCCGGCATTCGCGGCAGGCCCGGACCTGGCATCGGCGGCAGGCTGTGACGCCGTGCCCGTGGCGGGCGGTGGCGTCGTGCCCGTAGTGGGCTCCTGTTTCGTGCCTGGGGTGAGCTCCGGTCTCGCGCCCGGGGTGAGGCCCGGTTTCGCGACCGGGGTCGACGGGCCGGAGCCCGGCCCGGGGGCGCCGCTCCCCGCGGGGGCCGACATGCCGGCCTCGCCAAGCGCGGGCGTGTGTGACACCACGACGGCCTCGCCCAGATCGGGCTCGCTGTCGGCCGCGCGCACCAGCCCCACCGACATGAACCCCGCCATCGCCGCGGCCAAGGCGAAGAGGACCAACGTTCCCCGATGCTTCATGACCTTGACCTTGACGCCCTTCGAGGAGACCACGCTGAAGCCCAGATGAGAAACCTCTCATCTGATCGCGCTGAGCCGCAGTAGAATCACGCTCTAATTGCTGGGGTTCGCCGCCCATACCGCCTCTTCTCGGGCGGGGGTTCCGACGGGAGGCGTTCAGCGTGGGTTCGCCTTCTCGGGCGGGGGTTCCCGACCGGAGGCGTTCAGAGTGGGTTCGCTTTCTCGGGCGGGGGTTCCCGGCGGGAAGCAGTCAGGGCGGGTTCGCCTTCTCGGGCGGGGGTTCCGGCGGGAGGCAGTCAGGGTGGATTCTGCGTGGGAGGTCGGGCTTCGGCCGAAGCGGCCAGAGGCGGTCGAGATACGCAAGGGCGGAGTCGTTCCCGGCAAGGGCGGGGCGGTGGAAGTGCCTGCCCGGCACGGCGGACGCGCTCGGGACCGGAAGGAGTGCAGATGCGGGTACGGGACAAGGTCGTCGTCGTCACGGGTGCGGCCGGCGGGATCGGGAGGGCGATGGCGCTCAGGTTCGCCGCCGAAGGAGCGGCCGGGGTCGTCGTCGCGGACCTCGACGAGGCCGGGGCGATCGCGGTGGCCAAGGAGATCGGTGACCGCGCCACCGCAGTACGCGTGGACGTGTCCTCGGAGCCGGAGGTGGCCGCCCTGGCCGAGACGCCGTTCGGGCCGGTCGACCTGTTCTGCTCCAACGCCGGCATCATCGGCGGCCACGGCCTGGACGCCCCCGACCAGGAGTGGAGCCGCCTGTACGCGGTGAACGTGCTGGCCCACGTGTACGCCGCCCGCGCCGTCGTACCCTCCATGATCGCCCGAGGCGGCGGCTACCTGCTGAACACCTGCTCCGCCGCGGGCCTGATCAGCTGCCCCGGCGACGCCCCGTACGCGGTGACGAAGGCGGCGGCGATCGCGTTCGCCGAGTGGGTGGCCATCCACTACGGCTCGCGGGGCATCAAGATCAGCGTCCTGTGCCCGCAGGGCGTGCGTACCGGCATGCTGGAGCAGGGGCTGGAGGAGGACCATCTGACCGCGAGGGCCGTGGCTGCCTCGGGCATCATCCTCGATCCGTCGGACGTGGCGACCGTGGTCGTCGAGGGCCTCGAAGCCGAGCGCTTCCACATCTTCCCGCACCCGGAGGTGGCCGAGTTCGTCCACCGCAAGGCCGAGAACCCCGACCGGTGGCTGGCCGGAATGTCGCGCTTCGTGGACTCCCTGACCTCGACTCCCTGACCTCGACCCGCTGATCTCGGCCCGCTGACCTCGGCTCCCCAACCTCGACTCTCCGACATCGGATTACCGAGTCACGAATGCCTGGCACCGATCGCGCATGGAGCGCCCGGCTGCGGTCGACGGTTCGGCGATTCGGCTGTGGGGGTCGGCCGTCAGCGGGTCGGCCATCGGTGGTTCGGCGGTCGGCGGTTCGGCGGTCGGTGGTTCGGCGGTCGGCGGTTCGGCGGTCGGCGGTTCGGCGGTCGGCGGTTCGGCGGTCGGCGGTTCGGCGGTCGGCGGTCGGCGGTTCGGTGGCTTTTCGTTGGAGGAGTTCGAGCAGCGGTCGAACAGGGTGCTTGGGCATCGCACGTTCGACGAGGCCGCGCCGAACGGACCGGTGGACGTGCTAGGCGACGTCGAGCAGGATCTCCAGCAGGTCCTGCGGCGCGTCGCGCATGAGGTTGTGCGCGCTGGCCACCGCGTGTGTAGTCCACGCGGGGTCGTGGCGCAGCCGCTCGTATATGGACGTGAACGGCGACTCCCCTTCCCACCCCGCCGCGTACACGTACTCCCTGCGGCGCACGTGCGCGAGGTCTCCGGTGAGCCGTAGCGGCTGGAGCAGCGAGGCGATCGGATGGGCCGTGGCGCGCGGGTCGAAGAACGGCAGCGGCCGGGTCGCGTAACCGCTGTCCACCACGTCCACGTACCATCGCCGCTCCTGATCGGTGACGAGGCTCCAGCAGGAGTCCCCGTGGCCGGGCACGACGGCGTCGAGGTAGACCAGGTCGCGCACCCGCTCGGGCGCGCGGTCGGCGGCCCCGGTGATCACCATCCCGCCGTAGCTGTGGGCGACCAGGATCGCTTCGGTGAGGTTCTCGGCGGCCAGGACGCCGGTCACGTCCTGGATGTGCGTGTCGAGGTTCACCCCGCCGGTCAGCAGGTGGCCGCGCTCGGCGATGCCGGTCAGGGTCAGCGGGTACGCGCGATGCCCCCGGCTTCGCAACTGCTCGGCGAGCTCGTCGAAGCACCAGCCGCCATGACACATACCGGGGATCAAGACAAATATCGCCACAAGTCCGAATACTAACAGAGATCGAACCGATCGGTTCTATCTTGCCGGGTCGAGGACGAGCTTGCCGACGGTCCGGCGGCCACGCAGGTCCGCGTGCACGCGCCGTACCTCCGACATCGGGTGGTCGCCGCCGTGGACGACGCGCAGCTCACCCGCCGCGACCTGCCCGGACATCTCCACGTACGCCTTGCCGAGGACCTCCGGGTGCGCGATGGCGTTCATCAGCCAGAAGCCGCTGACCGTGGCCGAACGGCGCTGCAGGTCGCGCGGCGCCACTGGGGCGGGCTCGACCCCGCCCGCCATCCCGTAGTAGGCGAGCCTGCCGAACGGGGCCAGCGCGGCGACGCTCTGGTCGGTGACGCGGCCGCCCGTCATCTCCAGGACCACGTCGACGGGATCGCCGTGGTTCGCCGCCCGCAACGCCCCGGTGAGGTCGTCCGTCGCGGGGTCCACGGCGGCGTCCGCGCCGAGGGACAGCGCGAATTCGCGCTTGTCCGGCGTGCCGGCCGTGGCGATGACCCGGGCGCCGCGCAGCTTGGCCAGCTGTACGGCCAGCGAGCCGACGCCGCCCGCCGCCGCGTGGACGACCACGCTCTCCCCCGGCTGCACCCGAGCGGTGCGATTGATCAGCCACCAGGCGGTCAGCCCCTGGACGAGCAGCGCGATGGCGGTCACGTCATCCACCCCGTCGGGCACCGGGAAGGCGCTGTCCTCCGCCACCACGGCCTTCTCGGCATACCCGCCGTCGGAGATCATCGCGGCCAGCCGTCGCCCGTCCGCGGTCCGGCCGACGACCTCGATCCCGGGGATCAGCGGCAGCGTGACGGCGGCGATGTAGCGGTTCTCGCGCAGGAGCGTGTCGGCGAAGTTCACCCCGCATCGCGCCACGTCGATGAGGACCTGACCGGCTCCCGGCCGGGGCTCGGGCACCTCTCGCACGGCCACGACCTCGGGCCCGCCGAACTCGGTGATCTGCACCGCTCGCATGTCCAGCTCCTTGGAATGGAGTACCTAAGTGGTACTGCGTACCATAATGGATCGAAGTACAGCACGACTAGACTGAGGCGGTGCCCCGATCCACCCTCCGCGCCCGCAACCAGCAGCGAGCCCGTGACGAGATCGTCGCGGCCGCCTACGAGCTGTTCGCCGAACGCGACTACGCCGGCGTGACGGTCGCGGACATCGCCGACCGGGCCGGGGTCGGCCGCACCACGTTCTTCCGCTACTTCGGCGACAAGCAGGAGGTCGTCTTCGCCGGCGAGGAGGAACTGCTGGACAACGTCGCCCGGCGACACCGCGAGCTGCGGCTCGACCGTCCGCCGTCGCTGCCGGAGGCGCTCGCGCTGCTGCGCGACACCGTGGCGACGGTCTGCGCATGGGCGACGCGGGACACCGACCGCTACGTCCTGCGCGAACGGCTGATCGCGGCGAACCCCGAGCTGGACGACCGCGCGGCCCGCAAACAGCGACGCCTCGTCGAGCTGGCCGGCGAGCTCCTGCGGCGGCAGGGCGCCTCGGCGGAGACCGCCGCACTG
This sequence comes from Nonomuraea sp. NPDC004186, assembly GCF_053603495.1. Classification (NCBI taxonomy): domain Bacteria; kingdom Bacillati; phylum Actinomycetota; class Actinomycetes; order Streptosporangiales; family Streptosporangiaceae; genus Nonomuraea; species Nonomuraea sp. NPDC004186. The sequence continues at coordinate 65,106 of NZ_JBSGFQ010000050.1, forward strand.
GCCCCGCAGGTGGCGCTGGCCTGCTACAAGGCCGGCCACGAGGTCGCGGCGGGCGACCCGGCCGCGCTGTGGCCGAGCGTCGGCGCGGCCTTCGACCAGCTCGGCGTCACCTCAGACGCCGGGCCGGACCAGACCTGAGCGCTCGGCGTCACCTCAGACGCCGGGCCGGACCAGACCTGAGCGCTCGGCATCCCCTCACGCGCCGAGCGGGACCCGACCTGAGGGCTGGAGACGGCGACCGTCACGCCGCCCTCCGAGGAACGTCGCTTTGAGTAAGGGGGTACTCATGCGATCCCAGCCGGAGGAGCCGATTCTGGGACTTGGTGAGGGATCGGCGACGCACTCCAGGAGGATCCATGACGCCATCGCGGGCACGCATGCTCATCATGGCCGGAATCCTCGGCCTCGTGGCGGTCCTCGGGATCGCCTGGCTGGCCGGCGTCGCCACCGGCAACGGCGCGGAGCCGGTGGCCGGCACCGGGACGAACGCCACCGCGGACGCCCCGGACGGCTCGGCGGACGCACCCGACGCCGACGGCTCGGCGAGCGACGCACCTGACGCCGACGGTACGACGAGCGGCGCGCCCGACGACGGCAGCTCGGCGACCGGAGCGCCGGACGGCTCGACCGGTCAGGGCAAGGATGCCGACGGGCGACCGACCGGCGACAGGTCCACGCCTCCGGGAACGCGCAACAACCGCCGCAGCGTCCACTGGAACGGCGTACACCTCGACGGCTCCCCTGGCGATGACGGTTGCGTCACCATCATCAACAAGACCTCCACCGTCGGGACGATCGAGTCCGTCTCCTTCACCGTGCAGTCGGGCCCCGGCCGCGCCACGGCCCGATCGGCCCCCGGCCACTGCGACCCCACCGGCGACCCCTTGTGCCAGGGGGTCCAGCTGAGGGCCGGTTCGCAGTGCCTCGCGGGCGCGATCATCACGGGCGACGCCTCTGACCGCCCGTACGTCATCCAGGCGGTGGTCCGCTTCCGCTACCTGTGCGTCAACGTCGAGGACGCGCCCTGCGACCAGGTCCGCGACTGGGGCGGCCCGCCGCCGACGGCGGAGGCGCCGGTGGAAGTGACCGGCCAGACATCCAACAACGTTCCGCAGTTCTCGTACTACATCGGCGATTCGGGCACCTCCTCCGATGAGTCCCCGACGCCGTCGCCGGACGACGACACCGGCACCTCCACCGACGACTCGGGCAGCTCTCAGGAGAACTCGGACTCCGGATCTCAGGACGACGGGCCGGATACGGCGGATGACGGCACGACCACGGCTCCGGAGGGAGAGTGACCACCACGCACGAGCCCGCGAGCAAAACCGCAACCGGACAGGAGCCGGCGACCGAGCGGGGGACGGCACCCGATCAGGAGCCGGCAAGCGCGCAAGAGACGGCACCCCGGCAGGAGACGGCGAGCGCGCCGGAGGCAGCGAGCGCGCAAGAGACGGCACCCAGGCAGGAGGCGGCGAGCGGGCAGGAGGCGGTTTCGGCGCGGGTGCGGCAACTCGCCGAGGCCGTAGGCCCCACCACGCTGGCGACCGCGCTGCTGATCTACTTCGGCTACGTGGCAACCCGCGCCCGCTTCGACTACTTCGGCATATCCCTCGACATGACCGGCCTGTCCAACCAGAGCCTGCTCCTCGACGGCCTCGAAGTCGTGCACGTCCCGGCCGCCCTGATCTGCCTGGGCACGCTGCTGGTCATCGCCGTCCACGCCACCGTCTCCTGGCAGCTCGCCCGCCGCCCCGGCGACACCGTCAACACCTTCCTGGCCGCCGGCTTCACGCTCGTCGGACTGCTCCTGATCGGCCGCGCGATGATCGGCATCTTCCTCGGGGACGCCGACACCAGCGTCGTCATCGGCGCGACGCCGCTCGCGCTGGCGTCCGGCCCGGCCATGGTGGCGTACGGGATCCACATCCACGGCAAGAACCGCGGCCGCCCGCTCATGTCACCCCGCCTGGCCAGGAACGGCGTGCTGAGCGTGCTGGGCCTGGCCGTCGCCGGCCTGTTCTGGGCCTCGACCACGGTCGCGTGGGCCTACGGCACCGGCCGGGGCGAGCAGGACGCGCACGACCTGCCCAAACGCGCCGAGGTCATCCTCGACATGAAGGAGCCGCTGCAGGACGTACCTCCCGGCATCACCCACACCCGGCTGAAGACCACCGGCAAGGACCCGAGCTACGCGCACCGCTACCGCGGCTTCCGGCTCCTGCTCGCCTCCGGCGGCCGGCTGTTCCTGGTCAACCCGGAGTGGAAGCTCGGCCGCGACCAGACGATCGTGGTCCCGTACGACAACGGCATCCGCGTCCAGCTCATCTCCCAGCCGTGACCAGCGCGCCGGCGCTCTACCCCTCGGGGATGCCGGACTCGGCGCGGTCGGCGTCGATCACGTCGCCGAGCAAGGTGACCACGGCCGCGGCGACGTCCCGCAACGTGGCGTCGGGGACCGCGGACTCGGTCTCGAACGCCCGCCGGACGGTACGCGCGAGCAGGTCCGCCCGCTGCTCCCGGCCGTCCGAGGCGCCCCCCGCCCGCAGGAACCCCTCGAACGTCGCCTGGTAGGCGAACCCGAGCTCATCGACGCTCATGTCGTCGCGGAGCAGGCCGTGCTCGGCGAGCAGCCCCAGGTAGTCGCGGGCCATGGCGCCGTGCCGCTCGTCGCGGGCCGGGTCGGGGGAGCTGGTCAGCTTGCCGACCAGGTCGGGGTCGGCCAGGAGGAAGCTGAGCAGCAGCGGCCGGTTCGCGATGGCCAGGAAGTAGGCCCGCGCGAACCGGTGCAGCAGGCATGCCCGCGGATCCTCCCGGAGCGCCTGGCGCAGCTCGTCCATCGCCCGAAGCACCTCACGCGCGAAGACCGCGCCGAACAGCTGCTCCCGGGTCTTCCAGTGCAGGTAGACGGTCCCCTTGCCGATGCCGGCCCCGGCGGCCACGTCGTCGATGGTCACCCGCCGGTAGCCGTGGCGCAGCAGCAGGTCCGCCGCCACGTCGAGGATCCGTGCGGCCCGCTCGGCTCGCTGCCGCGGGTCTCGGAGTCGTTCGGCGCTCACCCGCAGACCATATGACCAAATGCGAAATCTGGTCAACTCATCAACTAGCGATTGACTAACTTTCAAATCTCGTCATATGGTCACGTCGAACCACGGCAACCCGAGGAGTGAGTCATGAAGACAGTCCTGATCTCCGGAGCCGGCATCGGCGGCACCACGCTGGCGTACTGGCTGGCGCGGCACGGCTTCCGGCCCACCGTCGTCGAACGCGCCGCCGGCCTGCGCTCCAGCGGCAACCCCGTGGACGTCCGCGGCCCCGCCGTGACCGTGGCCGACCGCATGGGCGTGATGCCGCGGCTGCGCGAGGCGGCCACGCAGGTGACGGCGCTGAGCTTCGTCAACGCCTCCGGCCGCCAGGTCGGGCGGGTCGACATGCGGGCGCTGCGGCAGGCGTCCGGCAGCCGGGAGGTGGAGGTGACGCGTACCGACCTGGCGGCCATCCTGTACGAGGCGAGCCGCGACTCGGCCGAGGTCCTGTTCGGCGACACGATGACCGCGCTGAGCCAGGACGGCGACGGCGTGGACGTCACCTTCGAGAAGGCCGCGCCGCGCCGGTTCGACCTCGTCATCGGAGCCGACGGGCTCCACTCGACGACCCGGCGGCTGGCCTTCGGACCCGAGTCCGCGTTCGTCCGCCACATGGGCCTCTACGTCGCGACGATGCAGCTCGATGGCCCGGCCGACAACCAGCAGGACGTCGTCCTGCACAACGCCCCCGGCCGGCTGGCCTCCGTCCACCCCGTACACGGCCGCGCCCTGGCGGCCTTCATCTTCCGTCACCCGGAGGTGCGGGGCTTCAACCACCGCGACCTCGCGCAGCACAAGCGGATCCTGACCGACGCCTACGCAGGTGACGGGTGGCGCGTGCCCGAGCTGCTGGACCAGGCCCGTGCCGCCGACGACCTCTGGTTCGACTCCGTCAGCCAGGTGCGCCTCGACTCCTGGGCCAAGGGGCGCGTCGCGCTGCTGGGCGACGCGGCCTCGTCGGTGTCGCTGTTCGGCGACGGTTCCACCCTGGCCATGGCCGGCGCCTACACCCTCGCCGAGGAGCTGGCCGCCACCCCCGCCGACCCGCGATCGGCCTTCGCGCGGTACGAGGCCGAGCACCGCACCCTGGTGGACCCGCGCCAGGGGAACGTCGCGACGGCCGCGGCCATGATGGTCCCCGCCACCCGCGCCGGGATCGCCGCACGCAACCTGGCGAGCCGGTTCTGGCCGACCGCGGCCGCCGCCTCATGGGTCCGCAACCGGCTCACCCCGGTGACCGCCTGAAGAACGCGCTTCCCGCGGTCAGGGGCGTACGAGCCTGACGGCGAGGAAGGACGGCCGCTCGTTCAGCTTGTCGTAGGCGGCCTCGTCGATCTCCCGCAGGGCGGCCACCGGGCGCGGCTCGACGACCCGTTCCAGGACGAACCCGGCGGCCAGCAGCTCCCCCAGGAAGACCTCCAGCGACATCCGCTGGAAGTGGATCGAGAACGGGCCGTCGCCCACGGGAAGCTCGACCCAGTCGCCGGCGTGGTACGAGCCCCCGAAGTGCTGCCAGTCGGCGGTCGGATGGCCGGTCGAGACCACGAGCCACCCTCCCGGCCGCAGCACCCGGCGCAACTCGCCCAGCAACTGCGCGCGGCGGGTGACGTGGGGATACACCAGCGCGCACACGGCCCCGTCGAACGACGCGTCATCGGCGAAGTCCAGCGGCTCCTCCAGATCGCGCAGAAGGAGTTCGGCCCGCTCCCCCACCCGCGCCCGCGCGTGGCCCAGCAGCGCGGCGCTCCCGTCGACACCGACCACCTCGGCCCCGCGGGCCAGCAACTCGGCCGCGTAGTGCCCGGCTCCGCACCCGACGTCGAGAACCCTCGTCCCGGCGAGGTCACCGGCGAGCTCCAGCATCGCGGGCCGGTCGACGTAGGCGTTGTACGGGCTCGTGGTGGCATGTTCGGCGAACTGGTCTCCGAGCGCGCCGTGATAAGCGGTCTCAGGGGGCATCAGCCCATCATGACAGAGCGCCTCCACCCCGCTCTCCACCTTTCGGAGGTGCCGCTCCACCCCGCCCCGTCCCTACCGTCCCAGGCATGGACAAGCACTCTGGACGGCCGGGCAGCCTCTGGCTCGAACTGCTGCACCGGCTCCTGGACGCCAACGGGGGAAAGATGAACGGCAAGTTCCTGCTCGCGATCGTCGTCGTGGCGCTGCTGGTGGTCGTCGGTTTCGTGGCCTTCCGGCTTATCTTGGTGGACATGATTCTGACCTTGAAGGACTCGCGCTAGGCGATGCGAGAGGTGTGGGGGCGGGTCGTACGGCTCCTGGCGGCCGACGACCCCGAAACGGGGCGCCTGGTCAGGCTGCTGTTGAGCCTGGTCCTCGCCTGGTCGCTGGCGGCCGCCGAGCCCGATCGCGTCCCCGCGCTGCTGTGGTCCGCGCTCGGCGTGTCGATGGCGTGCTGGCTCGCCTTCGTCCTGCTCGACGGCCGGTTCCCGCGCGTGGCCGTGGCCGCGCTGGCGGCGGGTTCGGCGGTCGCGGCGTCGGTGTCGGGGTCGGTCGAGCCGGCGCCCACGGTGTTCGTGTTCGCGATGTTGCTGCTGTTCGCGGCGCACATGACGCCGAGCATGGCGGCGATCGCCGCGGTCACCGCGACCGACCTGGTGCTCATGGTCGGCAGCCTGCTGTGGTGGGAGCAGCCGCGATCGGCGATCGTGGTCCGCGGGACGGTCGTGATGCTCACCGTGCTCTTCGCGTTGCAGCGGCGCCAGTACCGGCAGGCCCAGCACGACCGGGCCAGGGCCATGGCGCTCGACGAGCGGACCCGCATCGCCAGGGAGCTGCACGACGTGCTCGCGCACTCCCTCGGCGCCCTGGGGGTGCAGCTGGAGGTCGCCGAGGCCATGCTCACGGAGCGGGGCGACGTGGAGGGGGCGGTGGCGCGCGTCCGCAGAGCGCGGGCACTGGCCAGGGAAGGGCTGGTCGAGGCCCGTTCGGCGGTGGCGGCGCTGCGCGAGGACGTGCCGCCGCTGCCCGACGCGCTGAGCCTGCTGGTCACCGAGCACCGCAGGGACCACGAGGTGCCGGCCGAGCTGCGTACGACGGGCACGCGGCGGCCGATCACCCCGGCGGCGGAGGTCTGCCTGCTGCGTACGGCACGCGAGGCGCTCACCAACGCCGCCAAGCACGCGCCGGGCGAGCCGGTCACGGTGGAGATCGGCTACGGTGAGGGCGCCGTCCGGCTGGTGGTGCGCAATCCGTACGCGGCCGCGGCGCCGTCATCCGGGCACGGGCTGCAGGGCATGCGCGAGCGGCTGGCGCTCGCGGGCGGGACGCTGAGCGCGGGACCGTCGGGGGGCCTGTGGGAGGTACGGGCGGAGGTGCCGGAATGAAGGTCCTGGTCGTGGACGACCAGCAGCTCATGCGCGAGGGCCTGGTGGCGCTGCTGGACCTGGTCGACGACGTGGACGTGATGGGCGACGCCGGGGACGGCGAACAGGCCCTGCGCCTGGTGGCCGAGCTGCGCCCCGACGTCGTGCTGATGGACCTGCGCATGCCCGTGATGGACGGCGTCGAGGCCACGCGGCGGATCGCCCGCGCGCATCCGGAGGTGGCCGTCGTGGTGCTGACGACGTACGACGACGACCGGTCCGTGGACTCCGCCCTGCTGGCCGGGGCCTGCGGCTACCTCACCAAGGACGCCGGGCGCGCGGAGATCGCCGCCGCCCTGCGCTCGGCCGCCGCCGGGCAGTCGACGTTCTCGGCGGCGGTGTCCCGCCGACTGGTGGACGCGCTGTCCCGTGCCGCGCCGCCGCCGGTCTCGGCGTGTCCCGACGGGCTGACCGTACGGGAGGTCGAGGTGCTGAGGCTCGTCGCCCGGGGGATGAGCAACGCGGAGATCGGCTCGGCGCTCTTCATCGCGGAGACGACGGTCAAGACGCACATCAACAACGCCTTCGCCAAGATCGGCGTACGCAACCGCACGGAGGCCGCCGCCTACGCGCGCGACAGCCTCCTGTAGCGCCTGCGCCAGGGCCAGCGGGCCGATGGAGAATGACATAGGCTCGTTCTTGATCCGGACAGCTGACCACAGGAGATGGGTTCATGCCGTCAGGAGTACGCGACGGCGCCGAGGCGGGCCGTCCGGTCGGGGGGCCGGGCCTGGGCGCGTTGTTACGGAGCTGGCGTGAGCGGGCGCTGCTGACCCAGGAGCAGGTGGCGGCGCGGGCGGGGCTCAACGTCCGCACGGTTCGCCGGTTGGAGGCGGACGAGCTGCGGCGGCCGCGCAGCGCGTCGGTGCGCTCGCTGGCCGTGGCGCTGGGCCTGGACGCCGCGGAGGTGTCCGTACTGACGCGTGCCGCGAACGGCCTGTCAGAAGGCGCGCGGCCGACACCGCGGCAGCTGCCCGCCGACGCGGCGGCGTTCATCGGCCGGGCACGGGAGCTGGCCGTTCTCGACGACGTCGGTGACGCCGCCACGGTGGTGGTCACCGCCATCGACGGCATGGCGGGGGTGGGCAAGACCGCGCTGGCCGTGCACGCCGCGTACCAGCTGGCCCCGCGCTTTCCCGACGGTGATCTGTTCGTCGACCTGCACGGCTACACGCGGGGCATGCCCGCGGCGGACCCGGCCGACGCGCTCGCCCGCGTGCTGGAGGTGCTGGGCGTGCCCGGGGAGACGATTCCGCAGCACCTCGACGACCGGGCCGCGCTCTATCGCAGCGTGCTGGCCGACCGGAAGATGCTGATCGTCCTGGACAACGCCGCCGACGAGGCCCAGGTGCGGCCCCTGCTGCCGGGTGCGGGCGGCTGCCTGGTGCTGGTGACGAGCCGGCGGCGGCTGGTCGGGCTGGACGACGCCCGTACGGTGTCGGTCGACGTGCTGCCGCTCGCGGACGCGATCGCGCTGTTCACCGGCACCGCAGGCGAGGAGCGGGTCGCGGGGGTGCCACGGGAGGTGCTGGCCGCGGTGGTACGGCGGTGCGGGCTGTTACCGCTGGCCATCCGCCTGGCCGCGGCCCGGCTGAAGGCCCATCCGGCCTGGAGCGTGCGGCACCTGTTGCAGCGGCTGGAGGAGCACCAGCACCCGCTGAGCGAGCTGCGCGCCGGGCAGCACAGCGTCACCGCCGCGCTCGACCTGTCCTACCAGGAGCTCACCGCCGCCGAGCGGCGGGCGTACCGGCTGCTGGGGGTGCACCCCGGCATGGACCTCGCGCCCGACGCGGCCGCCGCGCTGCTGGCCACCACCGTCAAGCGGGCCTCGACGCTGCTGGACCGGCTGCTGGAGGTCCACCTGCTGCAGGAGCCGATCCCCGGCCGCTACCGATTCCACGACCTGATCAGGACACACGCCGCCGAACGGGCCGCCGGCGAAGAGCCCGAGTCCGACCGGCGCGCCGCCTCGGCGCGGCTGCTGAACCACTACAGCCGCGCGGCCTCGGCGGCGATGGACCTCCTCTATCCCTACGAGGCGGACATGCGGCCGCGTATCGCGCCGGGCGAGGTGGGGCCGCCCGCGGTGGCCGACGCCGCCGCGTGGCTCGAGGCCGAGCTGTCCAACCTGCTCAGCCTCGCGCAGCTGGCCGCCGAGCACGGCTTCTCCGAACACGTCCGGCACCTGTCGGCCACCCTGCACCGGTGCCTGCGCACCCGCGGCCGGTATGCCGAGGCCGAGACGCTCCTGGAGCGGGCGCTGTCGGCGGCCCAGGCGGCCGAATACCGTACGGGCGAGCTGGAGGCCCTCCTCGGGCTCGGCGAGATCCGTCAGATGCAGTGCCGGTACGAGGCGGCTCTGGAGGACTCCTCCCGCGCCCTGGCCATCGCCTGCGCCATCGGTCATCGAGCGGGCGAGTTACGGGCGCTCAACGGCATCGGCATGGTCCGCGGGTTCCAGGGAGAGTACGCGCGGGCCGCCGAGCACTTCGAGCAGGCGCTGGACATCGCCCGGGCGATCGGTCACCGTACGGGTGAGCTGGACGCGTTGATCGCCGCCGGCAACGTCCACCGGATCATGGGGTGGTACGACACGAGCGCCGGCGAGCTGGCGCGGGCGCTCGTCATCGCCCGCTCGATCGGCCACCGCACCGGCGAGTTACGGGCCCTGCTCGGCATCGGCTTCATCCACCTCGGGCGGGGCGCGCACGGCCCGGCCACCGACTACTTCACGCGGGCCCTGGGCCTGGCCCGCGGCACCGGGCACCGGCTCGGCGAGCTCGACAGCCTCAACGGCCTCGGCCACCTGCATCGCTTCCAGGGGCGGTACGAGGAGGCGTACGACTGCTACGAGCAGGCCCTGCGCCTGGCGTGCGAGATCGGCAACAGCAACTGGCAGTTCGAGGCCCTCCACGGCATGGGCCGGCTGCAGCATGCCCGCGGCCAGTCCGACCAGGCGCTCGACTGCCACCGCCATGCGCTGAACCTCGCCTCGGACCTTCACCAGCCGAGCGACCAGGCCCGCGCCCACGACGGCCTCGCCCACGCCCACGCCGCGCTCGGCCGGCCCGATCCCGCCCGGCGCCACTGGACCGAGGCCCTGACCATCATGTCCGTCCTCGGCATCGACCGGACCGAAGAGACAGGGGTGGACGCCGAGAGCATCCGCGCCCACCTGGCGTCAGCCGATTCGCATCAGCTGCCCGCGGCCGGCCCGTAGGCGCAGGGCGGGGCCGTACCCGGCTGCATCCGGACGCGAAGCACCTGGCGGAGCTCGGGCGGCAGGCTTCCGCGCCCCACGCAGAGCACCTGGCTCGCGCCCGTACGGCCGGTGAGCACGACCTGGCAGCCGGGAACCGGCTGGTTGTCGAACGTGTCGACCTCGTACAGCTCCACCGGCTGATCCCGGGGCGGCTGGCAGGTCGTGTAGCTGAAACTGACGCCGGCGGTCCCGCTGATCAACGTCAGCCGTCCGATGGCCGCGTGCGCCGTGCCCGTCGTGCCCGCCACCGCCAGGCAGGCCAGCGCCGACCCGGCGAGCAGTGTTTTCGTCATCGATTTCATGACGCGAGTGTCGATTGCCGCTGCCTGAACATCCAGGGCAATAACCGGCTATTTCCCGGACATATCACGGAAGATCTGCAGCTTTACCGTACCGAGATATACCGATTTCGCTACTGTCGCATCCATCACATATGAGAGGAAAACCTGGATGCGCCGCTTACCCACTGTTCTCGCCGCCGTGCTCGCCGCGACCTCGCTCCTCCCTGCCTCAGCCCTGGCCCAATCCGGCCGGAGCAAGGAGAGCACCGCGGCCGCCGGCGCGTCGGCGAAAGCGACCAGCGGTAAGGCGACCTTCTACGAACTCCGGTCCGGGGGCGGCAACTGCTCCTATCCGTCGCCTCCCGCCGGCGATCTCTACGTCGCGCTCTCCCGCGGCGAGTACCGCGCCGCGGCCGCCTGCGGCGGCTACCTGACCGTCACCGGGCCGAAGGGCTCCGTGCAGGTCAAGGTCGTCGACCAGTGCCCGGAGTGCCCCGCCGGGCACATCGACCTCAGCCGCAAGGCCTTCGCCCGCGTCGCGGACCCCGGCAGGGGCTTGGTCGGGGTCACCTACAGGCCGGCCGCCAACCCGAAGATCGGCAAACCGCTCTCCTTCCGCGTCAAGGAGGGGTCGTCGCAGTGGTGGCTGGCCCTGCTGGTCAACAACCACGGCAACCCGCTCACCTCGGTCGAGGTGAAGACCGCCGGCGGCGCGTGGCGCAAGCTGGCCAGGGCCGACTACAACTACTGGATCGCCGAGTCCGGCGCGGGCCAGGGCCCCTTCTCCGTACGGGTCACCGACACCCGCGGCCACCGGGTCACCGCCAACGGCGTCCGCCTGGCTCCCTCCGCCGTCCAGCACACCACCACGAAGATGTACTGAACGCCGTCAGCCTTGGGTCTGAGGATCCGCCACGGGCCGGTGACCGGCCAGCCGGAACCGATTCCGGTACGCCGACGGCGCCACACCGAGCACCCGCAGGAACGCCTGGCGCATCGTCTCCTGCGAGCCGAAGCCGCACGCCTTGGCGATCTCCCGCACGATGGCGTCCCCGGACTCCAGCCGGGCCTGCGCCGCTTCGACCCGGAGCCGCTCCACGAACTGGGCCGGCGTCGACCCCAGCTCGCGGCGGAACAGGCGGGTCAGGTGACGCTCGCTGACGGCTAGGCCGGCGGCCATCGTGGCGAGGCGATGGTCCGCGGACAGGTCCGCGGCGACCAGGTCGAGCGCGCGGCGTACGGTCGGGTTGCGGGGCGCGGGAGCGGCGCCCGGGACGCTGAACTGGCGCTGCCCGCCGGGACGCTGCAGGAACACGACGAGGTGCTTGGCCACCGTACGGGCCCGGTCCTCGCCCTGGTCTTCCCCGACGAGCGCCAGCGCGAGGTCGATCCCGGCGGTGACACCCGCTGACGTGACGATCGAGCCGTCGCGTACGTAGATGGCGTTCGGCTCCACCGTGACGCCCGGGAACCGCGCCGCGAACTCGGCGCAGGCGTCCCAATGGGTCGTGGCCCGCCGGCCGTCGAGCAGCCCGGCCTTGGCGAGCAGGAACGCGCCCGTGCACACGGACACCACCCGCCGGGCCCGCGGCGCCAGCTCCCGCAGCCTGTCGACCAGCGCGGACCCGAGGAGAACCCCTGACGACTTCCTCGGATAGCCCGGCACGACCAGCGTGTCCACGTCGAGGTCCGGATCCGACAGCGCGAGGTCCACGCTCAGCGAGATGCCGACATCGCTGCGAACGGGCTGCCCGTCCGGCGAAGCCAACCGCACCCGATATCCACCGGCGTCGTTGAAGACCTGAACGGGGCCGGCCACGTCGAGCAGCAACACTCCGTCGGACACGGCGAAGATCACTTCGTCAGACCGATTCGTCGTCATATGGATAGTCTGTGGGCGCATGACGGATGTCCGCAAGGACGCCTGTCCCACGGATCCGGACATCAGGCGGTCGATGAAGATGACCTGCTCCCCTCGCTTCTCTCACCCCCACCGCTTTCGAGGCTGATCGCATGACTCCTGCTTCCGCCGCCCGGCGGCTGCCCTTGGTGCTGGCCGCCGTGGTGCTCCTCGCTCTGGTCGTCTCGGGTGTGCGTCCCTACGACCGGCTCACCTGGCTCCTGGAGACCTTCTGGGTGATCGGCGGTCTGCCGCTCCTGGTGGTGCTCTGGCGGCGCTTCCCGCTCACCACGCTGCTGTGCTGCCTGCTGGCCGTACACGCGCTGGTTCTGATCGTCGGGGGGCACTACACCTATGCGCGGGTTCCGTTCGGGCACTGGCTGCAGGACGTGCTGGCGCTGTGGTCGGCGCTCGCGGCCGGGTCGGCGGCCGACGCCTTCCTCGCCGTCCAGGGCGACCAGTGGGACACCCAGTGGGACATGGCCTGCGCCCTCATCGGCGCCGTCGCGTCCCTCCTGCTCCTCACCCGCCTGCACGACCGGCAGCTCGCGCGCCTGCGCCGGGATTGAGGAGCCTTGTCGGCTCTTGCGCACCCGAAAGGGCGGTGCAGGTGGCACGAAGAGCGGCCAGGAAAGCGCAACCGCGGAGATCAGGAAGAGTCCACAAAAAGCGCCGCGCTCACGGTCCGGTCGTTTCAGGCGACGACCGCGAGCAAGGTCGTCATGGCCGCGGTGAGCTCCGGGTCGCCGCTCGGGTTCGAGCGTGCGCGGGCCTCCTCGACGCTGATGCCCCTGGTCGCCAGCCGCCAGAAGGTGTCCTGGTCCATCGAGACCCGCGCGGCCGGGCGGTCGCCGGGCATCACCGGCTGCCATCGGCCGCCCTGCCAGGCCACGCTCCACTGCCCGCCGACCGGCCCGAGCACCTCCAGGTGAGCCACTGTTCCGTCGGGGCGTTCGTACGTCCTCAGGGTGTGCGGCAGGGCGCGTGCGAAGAGGTCCAGCACCGGTGCCATGAGATCGGGCTGGGTGGCTCCGGGCCGGGAAACCGCGTCGCGGACCTGCTGCTGGTGAACCCAGAACTCGGTGTATTCGCGGCCGATGTCGAGCCAGGCGGGGCTGTCGAGGTCCGTGGCGGCCCAGGACACGTTCAGGTCGGCGGGCGCCTGCAGGTCGCGTGCCGCCCAGAGGGCGTCCAGCTGCGGCCCCAGGTGCTCCAGCAGGTCGATCAGCAGTTGCGGGCTGAGCTGGCGGCCGGCCCGGACGAACTCGTCGTTGGTCCGCGCGAGATAGGCGGGAAGCGTCTCGTCGTCCGCGAAGACGGCGCCCCCGTGCCCGTCGCGGCTGCCCGACAGGCGCCGCATGTAGTCGTTGAGGACGTGACAGACCACGTCGTGCACGTCCCAGCCTGGACAGATCGTCGGTCTCGCCCAGTCCGCCGGGTCCAGGGCACGCAGCAGGTCCAGCATGGCCTGCCGCTCACGCGGGAACAGGGGGCGTACGTCGATGACCGAACCGAAGAGCGTCATGACGTGACCCTATTGAACCGCCACATCCAGGGAGAACTCGTTTTCGAGCTGCCATCCGGTCAGTCCATAAGCGCTCCATGCGACGACGCTGAGGTTGTCGGCGAGGCAGATGTCGGTCCCGCCGAGGCGCTTGTCCCATGACGCCGGCATGAGCTCCGCCGCACGTGGATGAACAGATTGCCCGGCAGGTGCCAGTCTCCTTTGTACTCGAGGACGAACCGCTCTCCGTCGATGTCCAGCTCGCTTCTCGTTCCGCCAAGGTTTCGTTGGGCAGAGGCCGGTTGCCGTCGTGCGCCTCCTTGATGAATTCGTTCGCACCTGTGCCGGAGTTCGCGCTAGGACCGGACCATGCCATCGACGACGGATCCCGCTGGGTGGCTGGGGTCAACGGCTGGATCGGCATCGTGCCGGCGCACGGCCACGGCGAGTTCCTGCGCTCGATCACCTGATGGACGGGCTTCCCGCGCGATATTCAGAAGGCGACTGACCGGTGGTGGCTTTGAAGACCCGGCTGAGGTAGAACGCGCTGCGATATCCGCACCGTTCGGCGATGGTCTGCAGGGTGAAGTCGGTCCCGGTCAACAGCTCCCGCGCTTTCTGCAACCTGACGCCACGAAGGTATTGGCCCGGTGTGACACCTCGAACGTCCCGGAAACGTCGCGAGAGCAGCGAAGAACTGACGCCCAGCGTCCTCGCGAGGTCGCCGAGCGAAAGATCCGGCGAGGTGAAGCACTCCAGGATGCAGGCGATCGCCTTCCGCACCAGAACGTCTTCACGCACGTCTCCCCGCGTCCGCTCCCAAAGCAGGGTGATGAGTACGTCGTCGACCACATGCGCCGCGACCATCTCCGCATCCAATCTTTGATGACCTTCACCGGAAGCGGATTGCGTGGATTCGAGAAGTGCGAGGTCGGCGCGCAGGCGATCGACGTCGCGCAATCGACTGCAGCCGATCGGCGGCTCCAGAGCGGTCAGGAATCGCGCGAAGAAGAACGACGTCGGCGTTTTCATCTGCCGCCGTAGCGTGCTGCCCGGCGGGCTGATGACGACATCGCCGAAATGCGCCTCGCCCCGAAGCCCGGCCTCACCCACCGCTCTGGTTCTGTGCGCCGCTTCATCCTCGACCTCATAGGAGAACGTTCCGTTCCTCGGCAGCAGCATGCACCACCCCTCGTACGTGTCAGAGCCGAGGCTGAACCGCGGGCGCCGGGGCGCCAGCAGGTAACCATCAAGACCCATCCCATGGCCTCTCATCAAAATGTGCATGGTCTCCACCAAAATCGCCATTCCGTGGTCCTGCGCAGTCCGAAAAAATATGAGGACCAATCTCGAACAGGACGGAATCGATGACGCTGAGGGCCGATATCTGCGTGTACGGAGGAACGCCCGCAGGCTGTGTCGCCGCCATCACGGCACACCAGGAGGGCAACTCCGTCATACTCGTCGAGCCAGGTCGCCGGCTCGGAGGAATGCTGGGCTCAGGAATCAAGCCGCTCCAGGACTGCCCCCTTCCCGAGGCTGTCGGAGGACTGACGAACGACGTGATCTTTCGTTTCGGGGACCATCCCCCGGACATCGTGCGCGGGTTCCACGAGTGGCTTTCCGAGGCCGGCATCAAAGTGATCTTCGAGCACCGCATCCGCTCGGCGACGCGAAACGGCGACCATATCGACGCCATCCAGCTTGAGCCTTCACCGCCGAGCAAATGGGGAGTGCCGCCGCCGGCATCCGAATCGGGAGAGCCTTTCAGCATTTCGGCGTCGATTTTCGTCGACGCTTCTTACGAAGGCGACCTGATGGCTCTCGCAGAGGTTCCCTATCGAACCGGACGCGAATCACGCCAGGCGTTCGGCGAGGCACCGGCAGGCGTCGGTCACGTCACGAACTGGACGCCGATCGACCCCTACGTCGTACCGGGCGACCTCACCAGTGGGCTCATCCCGCTCATCGACGAGGACCACGGATTGCCGATCGGCTCGGCGGACCGCTACACCCAGGCATACAACTTCCGTTTCTATCTGACGTCGGACAAGCGTCACAGGGCTGAGATCACCGCGCCGGACGACTACTCACCTGACACATTCGAGTTGGTCCGCCGCTACGTCGAGCACATCAAGTCCGTGAGCACGAGCACCGGCGACCAGCTGGACAGGCTCCGAGCCGTGTTTCCCGGATGGCTCAATTCAGGTGAATACAACTACCAGCGCGCCTCCCTAATCACGAATGCGCCCGTCGGCGTGAGCCACGACTACCAGGACGGCGACTGGAACGTCCGGTCGCGGATCTGGCGCCACCACATCGACTATCTCCGCGGCCTGCACCACTTCCTCTCGACCCACCCTGAGGTGCCCGAGGAGTTCCGGCGAGAGACGGCCGCGTACGGCTTGGACGCCGGCGTCTTCCCGGAGACCGACGGGTGGCCGCACCAGCTCTATGTACGGGTATCCCGGCGCCTCAAGGGCCGCTACACCCTTACCCACGCGGATGTGTCGAACCAGACCGATCCCGCCGACGCCATCGGGCTCGCCCTCTTCGGCGTGGACGTGTACCCGGCCCGGCGCATCGCCCATCGCGATTGCGAAACAGGGCGACTCGGGGTGGCGACCGAGGGCGACATGTTCATCGGGGGACACATGGGAACGGGCCGGCCGTACCCCGTTCCCTACCGGGTCATCACTCCGCACAAGAGCGACTGCGCCAATCTGCTCGTGCCCGTGTGCCTGTCGGCGACGCACATCGCGTACGCGGCCACCCGCATGGAACCGGTCTTCTGCGTTCTCGCGGAGTCGGCTGCCGTCGCGGCGACGTTGGCGATCCGGAACCAGGTCGCCGTTCAGGACGTCGACCCCGAGCAGCTTCGGAAACGCATCACCGAGAGAGGCCAGATCATCGCCTGGAGCCCTCAAGGATCCGGGTGAGAAACGGCCGGCTCTCATGCCGGGGGATCGGTCGCTGCCGTCCGGGAAACTCATCGCCGAGCCGCTCAGCTCGCGGACCGACCGGTGCGGATGTCATCGGGCCACTCGAGAGTGACACCGAGGTCATCACGAAGACGTCCCTGCAGGCGGCGGAGGCTCGCCGGATCGGCCCGGAGCTGCGCCGGGGTCTGGGCCGTCCCGGCGACCTGGGCCGCCAGAGCGCCGACCGCCTCGCCGATGGACCATTCGACCGGATGCAACCGGTACGCGCCGTTGGCGACATGGGTGGTGCCGATGTTCTTGTTCGCGGCGACGAGGTTGTCGACGTCGACCGGGATGAGGGCTCCGAGCGGAATCTGGAACGGGAAGCAGTCGATGTCGACATAGCCTCGGCCGGAGGTGCTGGGATGCAGGTCGATGCGGTAGTGGCCGATGCCGACGCTGTCCTCGAAAAGGGCGCTGCCCTCGCCTGGCCCCCGCATCTCCACCCCGATGTGCGCCTCGGTCACCCGGAAAAGGGGACGGATCCGGCGTGACTCGCGAATGTACACCTCCTTCGCCAAGCCATCCGAGGTGCCCGTGACATCGCCCCTGGGCCGCAGCTCGGGATAGCCGGTGCCGCCGTCATGGCGAGGGGCCTCGGTCTGCATCCAGTGGACGAGGCTGCGGGTGAGGGAGCGTGCCTCCGCCAGCGCCTGCTCGCGCTCCTCCACGCTCACGCCGAGCAGCGGACGCTCCCAGTAGTCGATCTGCGGCCAGTTCACCAGCGTGATCTCGCCTCCGGGAAAGCTCGGGTCGAGGTTCTGCCGAGACAGGATCCGGCGGTAGTGCCACAGGTCGTCGGCGCCTGTGTGTACGGCCTGCTCGGGCGAGTGGACGAACAGCGGCCGCCACCGCACCGCACCCGTATCGGGCACGATGTCCTTCCAGGACAGCTGCGGGCCGGGCCAGCGGGGGTCTACGGTGTCGCGCCAGTGCTCATAGTCGCCGGGCCTGTCGATGGTGTGGTCTTCACCCTCGCGATATTCGAGTGCCACGCACCAGGTGACCGCCTGCTGATCCCGTGGATCCGGCTCCGGCGGTGCGTGGAGTTCGCCGGTGTCGTCGTGCGACTCCGCCCCGATCGTGAAGAACATGCCGGCCTGCTCCAGGAGGTCGCCTTCCTCGGTGGCGTCGGCCACGAGGCGGGCGGTCACCTCGACGAGGTCGCCTTCCCGGCTGCGCAGCCGTACGTTGGCGATCTGCCGGTCTCGGCGGTCCACGTTCACCACGTCGTGTTCCCGCAGCAAGGTGATCGCGCCCGAGGCGAGGTGCGGAGACAGCAGTTCCTCGATCGCCAGCGCGCCCACCCTCGGCTCGTGACACAGCCGCGAGACGTTGCCTCGACCCGGATTCAGCTGCGGGTCCGCGGCCGCGTCCGGGGCAAGCGGGTAAAGGCGGCGATAGTGGGCCCGGATGATCTCGCGGAGCTCGCGGTACGAGGTCGAGCCGAGCTCGGTCTCGATCCACCGGTGCTCGTCCGGCGGAACCGCCTGCGTGGTCAGCTGGCCGCCGAGCCAGTCCGACCGCTCGGCGAGCACCACCCGGATGCCGAGGCGCGCCGCCGTCAACGCGGCGGCGACTCCCCCGAGCCCTCCTCCGACGACCAGAAGGTCCGTGTGAAGCGTACGCTCGCTCATCACATGCCCCTTTCATGAACGATTGCGGGTCCGACGGTCGCCTCCATGCGCGCGAACCAGCCTTCGGCGAAGTCGATGTCAGGCGCCCGTCCGGCGGGCAGGACGATCGTCGGCTCCGTTGCCGCCTGTCCGCGTGGCCGGTCACGCAGTTCCGCGACCACCTCGGCCACCCGCGATCCGATCGGCTTCACCCGTCCTTCGGCGTCGATGAGGCCCAGGCCGTACTCGAGCTCGTCGAAGCCGGTGAAGCGGCGGCTGATGTCGTGGGACGCCCACCAGGTGACAGCGCCCAGACCGGGGATCGCGGCGGCACGCCGCAACATCCGCTCGGCGAAGTCCTCCACGGCCACATCCGTGAGCCAGAGCGGGGAAACCCCGAGCTCCTGGATCCACACCGGCTTGCCGGCAGCGCCAGGGGTCGCGCGGGCGACCTGCGCGAGATAGTCGGGGACGGCCCAGGCGCGCTCCTCCCCGACCCGGGCGAGGGCACCGGTGAAGAACGGCCACGCGTGCACCGGGACGAGATCGCACGCGCCGGCCACGAACGCCCGCCCGATCGGGGCGTCATCGCTCATCCACGGCACATGGTCGACTCCCACGGTGACCGGCACGGAGGCCGCACGCGCGGCGTGGAGCATCCTCGCGGCCCAGGCCTCGCCTTCACCTGGCTTGAGACGGCGCATGAGGACGTTGGGCTCGTTCGCGACGTCGACGCACCAGAGCGCCGGGTGGCCTTCGACCGCTCGCGAGACGGCGCCGACGAGCAGTTCCGCGGCGCTGACGGCCGCGGCGTCGGTGAAGGGATCGACGTCCTTCAGCCAGGACGGCCGGAAGTCGAAGCCGCTCAGCCAGCCGTTCAGCACGGTCACGCAGACGTCGAGCCCGCTCTCCGCCGCACGGTCGAGCAGGCGGACGAGGCGGCGCAGCGCGCGTGGCGACACCCAGGACGGGTTGGGCTGGAAGAGCGGCCACAGGCACTGCACGCGCACATGGTCGAATCCGAGCGAGGCGATCTGGTGGAGATCCTCCGCGAACGCGTCGTCATCGTCCTCTGCCCAGGCGTACCACCAGTTCTCCCGCGGCAGGTAGTTGACCCCGAAGCGTGCGCTCATGCCCGCGCCGTCCCCGTCAGGAGGGCGACCTGCCGCGGCCATTGGGCGGCGGCTCCGCCTTCGTGGCCGTTGAACGAGTACACAGTGATCTCCTTGGGACCCGCGTAGGCGTTGAACGCGGCGAAAACCGTCGACGGAGGGCAGGTCTGGTCCATGAGCGCGACCGAGAACAGGGCGGGAGCCGTGGCCAGGGCCGCGAGATTCACGCCGTCGAAATACGAGAGCGTGTCGAAAACCCGCTCGGCGCTCTCGCGGTGCACGGAGAGATAGCGCGTGATCTCCGCGTACGGCTCGCGGTCGGTCAGGCCGACGGCGCGCTCGAAATGGCACAGGAACGGCACGTCGACGAAGACGCCCATGAGGTGCTCCGACAGGCCCGCGGCGGCGAGCGCGATGCCGCCTCCTTGGCTCCCGCCGGACACCGCCACGCGGGCGGCGTCCACGGACGGGTGCCGGCGCACCGCGTCGACCGCACGGACAGCGTCGGTGAACAGCCGCCGGTAGTAGTACGTCCCGGGATCCTCGATGCCGCGGGTCATGACACCGTTCGCCGCCGGTCCGGACCCGTGCGGGTCGGGAGTGGCCCCGCCGACTCCCCAGGTGGAGCCCTGGCCACGCGAGTCCATCACGAAGCACGCGTATCCGGCTGCGACCCATGGAAGGTACTCGTGCGGCAGCCCACGGCCCGCCCCGTAACCCAGGAACTGCACGACGGCGGGGTGGGGCCCGTCGCCGGGCGGCAGGAGCAGCCAGCCGGCGATCGGGTCGCCGGCGAACCCCGGGAAACGCACGTCGAGGACGTGGCACCCGACGAGCGGCGTCGTGGCCGGGGTGAAGTGCGGATCTCCGCCCGCCTTCCGGGCGTCGGCGAGCGTCTGCCGCCAGAAGGTGTCGAAGCCGGCGGGGACCCGGACCTCTGGCCGGTACGCGCGGAGCTGGTCGATGGGCAGGTCGAAGTGGGGCATCGGTGTCCTTGGTACGGGTGCGGACGGAGCGTCGGCTCAGCCCTTGAGCGCGCCGGCGTTGCCTGCCGCCTGCAGGAACTGGCGCTGGAGGACGAGGAAGAGACCGACGGGGATGATGACCGAGATGAAGAGCGCGGCCATGAACTGCGAGAAGTCGATGGAGCTCTGCAGCCTCGGCAGCGCGACCGAGATCGGCTGGTCCTGCGGGTTCGGCAGGACGAGCAGCGGCCAGAGGAACTCCTTGTAGGAGCCGACGAGCGTGAGGAGGCTGACGACGCCGAGAATCGGGCGTGACATCGGCAGGACGATGGAGAAGAACATCCTGAAGGGTCCTGCTCCGTCGATGCGGGCCGCGTTGAAGAGCTCCCGGGGGATGTTGGCGAAGAATCGCTGCATGAGCAGGACGTTGACGGCGTTGGCCGAGGACGGGAGCCACACCGCCCACATCGAGCCCAGCAGGCTGACATGGATGAGCGGAATGTCGATGACGGTCAGGTAGAGCGCCACAAGGGAGATCACGCCGGGAATGAACAGGGTGGCGAGGAGCGCCGCGAACACGGCCTTGGCGTACTTCGGCCGGAGAACCGCCAGACCGTAGCCGCCGGTCGTGGCGACGAGGAGCCCCAGGAACAGGGACCCGGCCATGAGCGCGAGCGTGTTCCAGAAATATCGGCCGAAGTCGACGCGTGTCCACACCTGAACGAACGAGTCCCAGTGGATGCCGCTGGGCCACAGGGAGAACGGCGCCGACAGCGTCTCGGTGGTGGTCGACGTGGCGGCCTTGAAGAGCCAGAAGAGCGGGCCCGCGCAGAGGATCACGAGGCCGGCGATGACGAGCGTGCCGATCGCCGCGACCGAGACGCGGACGACAGGTCTGCGACGATCGAGGAAGGAGAGGATGCCGCGTTCGGACGTAGCGGTTTCGGTGGTCATGAGGTGCTCCAGCGTCTGGTCGCCCAGAGGTACACGGCGGACAGGGCCGAGAGGACGACTGCCAGCAGGACGCTCAACGCGGTGGCTCGGCCGTAGTCGCCGGAGATGAAGGCGTAACGATAGATGAGCATCAGGATCGTGACGGTGCGGTTCTCCGGACCGCCGTTCGTCATGATGTACGGCTCGGTGAAGACCTGGAACGTGCCGATGACCTGGAGCAGGAACATCACCAGAAGGACGCCGCGCATCTGGGGCAGGGTGATGTGCCAGAACCGGCGCGACACCGCTGCTCCGTCGGCCTCGGCGGCGTCGTACAACTCGGTCTGGATGCTCATCAGCGTCGCCAGGTAGATGATCGTGGCGGTGCCGAACGAGGCCCACGTCGCCTGCAGCACGATCGACGGCATGGCCAGGTCGCCGTCGTTCAGCCAGGGGACAGGGCCGAGCCCGAACCAGCCCAGCACGGTGTTGAACACCCCCTTGGGGCTGGGGTCGAAGAACGCCTTCCACAGCAGCACGGCGACGACCGGCGGGAAGATCACCGGCAGGTAGACGAGGGCGGACGCGATACTCCGCGCGCGCCGCAACTCGCCGATGAACACCGCCAGAAGCACCGGGACCGGGAACCCGATCACGAAGGCCAGGATCGAGAACCACAGGGTGTTCCAGGTCGCCGTCAGCAGAAGAGGGTCCTTCAGGACGCGGGCGAAGTTGTCGAGCCCGACCCACTCGGAGGTGAGGAAGTTCGTGCGCTGCAGGCTGAGCAGCAGGGAGCGGAGAATCGGCCACCAGGAGAACAGCCCGAATGACGCGAGAAGGGGGATGAAGAAGATCAATGTCGAGAGTCCGCCGCGGCGGACCCAGCGCACGACACCGCGCGAACGCTCTGTCGTAGGGGGAATGGTTGCGTCCGTCATCGTTCCGGAGGCGCCTTTCTGGACTGTCGCCCCCGTCGCACCGGCCGGCGTGACGGGGGCGACGGTTCAGCCCGCGTCGATCGCGGACTGGACCTTCTTCTGAGCGTCGTCGAGCAGGGCGGTGATGTCGGCGTCCCGCCGGGTCAACACCGCCTGCACGACGTTGTCGAGGATTCCGTACGTCTCCTGCGCCTTCGCCGCCGGTTCGGGCACGAGCGGCAGCGTCTTGGCCGAGTCGAAGTACGCCGCGAAGTGCTCGCGCGGCACGTTCACGTAATCCTTCACCCACGTCAGGTACCGGTCGGTGGTGGCCTGGTCGAAGAGCGGGAGCACCGGTGCGCCCACCGGCAGCTTGTCGGCGGCGGCGGCCTTGGCGCCCGTGACGGCCGCCTGTTCGTTGTTGTACTTGTTGAACTCGGCGAACTCGATCCACTTGAGCGCGGCCTTGATCTCCTCCGCCGAGGCCCGCGGATTGATGATGGCCACGGACCCGCCGCCCAGAGTCCCGAGGCCCCCGGGCGCCTGCGGCATCGGGGCGAGGCCGAAGTCGTCCGGCTTCATCCCGAGAGACTGAACGACCGGGGTGTACGTGTCCGCACCCTGCACGATCATGCCGACCTTGCCGCTGGCCAGGGCGTTCGTGATGTCCTTGTACCCGATGAGGAAGTCGGACCCGAAGGTGTCGTCGTCCCAGCGCAGGGAGCGGTAGAACTCCAGCGCGGCGCGGGTGGCGTTGTTGTTGACGTTGGCCTGCTTGCCGTCATCCGACTGGATCTTGCTCCCGAAGGCGTAGCTCATGGTCGTGAGCGCCCAGCCTCCGGTGTTGTCCTTGGTCATGGCGCCGAAGCCCTGCACGCCGGTCTTGGCATGGATGGCCTTCGCGGCGGCCCGCACCTCGTCCCAGGTCTTCGGCGGCGCGTCGGGGTCGAGCCCGGCCTTGGTGAACAGGGCGCGGTTGTACAGCAGCCCCATGCTGTAGGCCTGGACGGGAACGCCGTAGACATGGCTGTCCGGGCTCGTGGCGACCTTCAGGATCGACGGGTTGACCCGCTTGACGGCGGCGTCCGCGCCGACGTGGCCGGTGATGTCCGCGGCCTGCTGCCGGGCGATGATCCCCTGCATCTCCGTGAAGGGCACGTAGAACACCGTGGGCAGCTTCCCGCCCGCGACCAGCGCCTGGAAGGTGTTCACGTCGAACGAGGACTCGTCACCGGTGACCGTGATGCCGGGGTTGGCCTTGGTGAAGTCGGTGATCTTGCGCTTGAACGCCTTGAGCTGATCGGGGTTTTCCTGGGTGGGCTGACCGGCGACGGTGATGGAAACGGAGCCGGGCTGCGACGGGCTCTCGGCGCCGCAGCCCGTAGTGAGAGCGAACGCTGCAGCACTGGCACTGAGGGCGGCAGCAAACTTCCGGACATTTGTGGGGGGCATGGGTCTCCTCAGTACTTTGTGCTGGTGTTGTCGCGGTGCTGCGGTCAGGGGGCGATGAGTCCTCCGTCCAGGCCTCGGACGCGGGCAGCCCAGGCATCGTGTCCCGACAGCCCTGCGGGGTGGCGGGCGGCGGCGGACTCGTCGAGATCGATGCCCCAGCCGGGAGCTTCGTTCGGGCGCAACCAGCCGTGCTCGATGCGCAAGGTACCTGGGAACACTTCGTGCACGGGTTCGCCGTACACGTGCCCTTCCTGGATGCCGAAGGCCGGGCTCGTCACGTCGAGCGCGACGTTGGCGGCGGCGCCGATCGGCGAGGTGTCGCCTGGACCGTGCCAGGCCGTACGGACGCCGACGAGCTCCGCGGCTGCGGCGATCTTGCGCGCGGCGGTCAGCCCGCCGATGTCCGACACATGGGAGCGGATGAAGTCCACGCCGCCACCGAGGACCAGGCGCGCGGCATCCGTCACCGAGGTCGTCAGCTCGCCGACTGCGATCGGTACGGGCGAGGCGGCGCGCACCTCCGGCAGGCGATCCCAATGCTCGGGGGCGATGACGTCCTCGAGGAAGAAGAGCCGATAAGGCTCGAGCGCGCGGGCGAGAACGATCGCCTGCTTCGGGGTCAGCCGGGAGTGCACGTCGTGGAGCAGCTCGATCTCCTCGCCGAAGCGCTCGCGGGCGGCGGCGAACAGCTCCCGCGTACGCCGCAGGTACTCCGGCACGCTCCACCCGCCCGGGTACGGCGCGGACGCCTCGGTGACCTCGGCCGTCGGAGGAGCGCCGTAGGTGCCTCGGCCCGACTGGCCGACCTGGAGCCGGATGTGCCGCAGCCCGGCTTCGCGGAGGCGTTCGGCCTGGTCGAGGGTCTCCTCGATCGACGACCCGCCCGCGTGCAGGTACGTGTCGGCGGCGGCGCGTACCTTGCCTCCCAGCAGCTCGTGAACGGGTCTTCCCGCTCGCTTGCCGGCGATGTCCCACAGAGCCTGGTCGAGCCCGGAGATCGCGTTGTTGCCCACCGGCCCCTCACGCCAGTAGCCGGAGAAGCGGGCCAGCCGCACCAGGTCTTCGATGTCACCGGGGTATCGCCCGACGACGAGCCTGGCGAGATGCTCCTCGACGTACGAGGCGACCGCGCGCCACCGCTGCGTGTACGTGGCGCAGCCGAGCCCGTAAAGGCCGTCGTCGCTGGTGGTCACCTTCACGACCAGCAGCGGGATGCCCTCGGGGGCGGTGGCGATCGCCCGGACGCCCGTGATGCGCACGTCGTCGGGCGCGTCCCACGGCTGTGCGAATGCCGTCGTGTCGTCGCTCATGCCGGCGTCTCCTGAAAGGTCGCGTTGATCGGGCCGCTCGGGTCGCCGAGCCGGTGCCGCGGCACCCATCCGAGGACGCGGCGGGCGGCAGAGGTGTCGATGGGGGCGGTGCGGCCCGGGAAGTCGCGGCGGCGTTCGCTCGTGGGGGCGAAGCGATCGAGCAGGAGGTCCGTCGGCTCCCCCACGATGGTGTCCTCTGCCGCCAGGAGCAAGGTGTGCATCCCGGAGATCGGGTGCGTCAGCCCGCGCAGCACCGCGTCCAGTGCGTCGGCCATCGCCAGGTACGCCCATCCTTCCCGGGCGAGACGCACCTGCTCGACCGGGTTCCGGCTCAACCGCGCGGCGATCTCCCGCAGTTCGGGAAGGTCTCTCACCAGCGGGAAGCGCAGCGCCACCACCGTGATCCCCCAGCGGCTGTGCGCCCAGGCGCCGGTCTGCTCATCGACCCACTTGGACAGCGAGTACGCGTCGTCATGCGCGACCGGCGACAACTCGTCGAGCGGGTAGTAGGCGGGAGTGAGATCGTGCCGGTTGAAGGGCACGCCGAACGCGTTGATCGAGCTCGCGATGACGGCGCGGCGCACGCCGACCTCGCCGGCGACGTTCAGCACGGTGAAGGTGGCCGAGGTGTTGCCCACGAACACCTCGCGCGCGGTCCCCAGGCCGGGGTGCGGTATGGCGGCGAGGTGCACGACGGCGTCCGCGTCCTCGAGCGCCTGCCGGACCAGAGTCTCGTCAGCGGCGTCACCGGTGAACACCCGGTCGGCCGGCGACGGCCCTGACCATGCGGTCGAGAGTGCCGTCACGGAGATGCCCGCACTCAGCAGTGCCTCCACGACCGGCCGGCCGATGGTGCCGTCCGCACCGGTGACCAGCACGCGCGCGGGCTTCACGGGCGAGGCGGAATCAGTCAAGAGCAGTCCTAAAGATCTCAGCAAAGTCAGTTGCGAAACCGCTTTCGTAGCAGACCATAAGATCGCGGAGCGTGTCAATCACCGCGTTATCCCGTATCGGCCGCCGAATTCGCGGTCAAGTATTCGGGCTCGACCACGAAGGTGCTGCTCCGCTTCACGCAGCGCGAGTGGTACCTGCCGCAGAGCAAGATCCTCA
>NZ_JBSGFQ010000051.1:0-90465 GCF_053603495.1 Nonomuraea sp. NPDC004186
CGGCGTGCCGCGCCGAAACCGGACGGCGAAGGCGGCTACCTGGCTAACGGCCAGTCGGCTAAATCCGGGCTGAACAAGAGCATTCTCGACGCGGGTTGGTCCGCGTTCCTGACGATCCTGTCGCACAAGGCTGAAAGCGCCGGTCGAGAGCTGATCGCCGTGAACCCCGCCAACACCTCCCGTGCCTGCTCGCGCTGCGGGCACTGCGCGAAGGAGAACCGTGTCACCCAAGCCGTCTTCCGATGTACGGGGTGCGGGTTTTCCGCGCACGCCGACGTGAACGCGGCGATCAACATCTTGAGGGCAGGGCTTGCCCTTCGCGAGGCTGCGCAAGCGGCTTAGCGAGAAGCCGCTCCCTTCAGGGAGCGGAGGAGTCACGGATGGGGACCGGCTCACCAAGATTTCGGACCTGGAGCGCCCGAGTCCTGTACCCCCCACCACCGCACCGGCGACACTCGGCTCATGACACGGACCTCCGAACCTCCCCGCGCGCTCCCGGCCGTCGCGCGCCGCTGGCCCACCCTGCTCGGGCTGGGCTTCGCCGTCCTCACCCTCCTGGACTTCGAGGACGGCCGCGGCCTGGGGTTCGTCGTCTTCCTGGCAGCGCTCATCTACCTCGGTACGGCGGTCCTCGGCAAGCCCGGCACCGTCTGGGCCCTGTTCGTCATCAGCACCGTGGCGTGGGTAGTGCTGGACCAGCTCGGGATCGACGGCTGGCCCGCCCTGATCGGCGGCGCGGTCTCCCTCATCGTCCTCGGCCTGGTGGGCGGGCTGTTGCGCCAGCCGTTGCTGACGGCCGCGCAGGTCCCGGCCATGCTGGTCTGCGGCGGGGCGGCACTGCTGGCGCTGACGCTGTCGCCCCAGGCCGGCGGCTTCCTGGTCGCGGGGGCGCTGATCGCCCACGGTGTGCAGGACCTGCTCGTGTGGCGGGCCAAGCAGGTCGTGGCGCGGTCGATGGCGGAGTTCTGCATGGTTCTCGACCTCCTGCTCGGCGTGGGCATCGTCGTGCTGAGCCTGTGAAGCCGCTGTCGTGCCGAGCTGGTGAGGCCCGCTCGGAAGGGGCGGGTGAAGCCCGCTCAGAAGGGGCCGGTGAGCTCGCCGAGCTTGTCGGTCAGCTCCAGGTTCGCCGAGTAGTCGACCGGCACCGCGATCACCGACACCACGTCGTCCGCCAGCGCCTTGCGCAGCGTCGGCAGTAGCTCGTCCGCGTGGGTGATCCGGTAGCCGCGCGCCCCGAAGCTCTCCGCGTACTTGACGAAATCGGGGTTGCCGAACGTGACGTTGGAGTCGCGCCCCAGCTCCAGGTCCATCTTCCACTCGATCAGCCCGTACGCGCCGTCCTCCCACACCAGCACCACGAACGGGATCCGCTCCCGCACGGCGGTCTCCAGCTCCTGCGAGTTCATCAGGAACGCCCCGTCACCCGTCGCCGCGAGCACCCGGCGGCGGGGGAAGGCCAGCTTGGCCGCCAGCGCCCCCGGCACCGAGAAGCCCATGGACGACAGCCCGTTGGAGACCAGCATCGTGTTCGGCTCGTACGTCGGATACATGCGGGCCATCCACATCTTCACCGCCCCCGTGTCCGCCAGCACGATGTCCTCGCGTCCCATCGCCGCGCGGACGTCGGCCACGATCCGGCGCGGTGAGAGCGGGAACCCGTCCTCCGAACGCCCCTGCTCCAGCTCCTCCCGCACCATGCGGCGGATCTTCTCGCCGGTGCCGTTGATCTCGAAGCGCCGGTGCACGGCGTCCGCGAGCGCGTGGAGCGACCGCGAGATGTCCCCCTGGACGCCGACCGCCACCGGATAGTGGTCGTCCACCTCGGCGGGGAACTGGTGAATGTGGATGATCTTCTTGTCGCGATGCGGGTTGATCTTGACGGGGTCGAACTCCTGCAGCTCGTACCCCACGCTGATCAGCACGTCCGCCTCGTCGAACCCGAAGTTCACGTAGTCGTGCCGCATGAACCCCACCGCCCCCAGCGCGTGCCGGTGGTCGTCGGGGAAGACGCCCTTGCCGTTGAACGTGGTCGCCACCGGCAGCCCGAGCCGCTCCGAGAAGCGGATCAGCGCCTGGGAGGCCCTGGCGCGCGTGGCCCCGTGCCCGGCCAGCACGATCGGCCGGCGCGCGGTGGCCAGCACGTCGGCCGCGCGGGCGATCTGCGCGGGGGAGGGGTCCTGGGTGCGTACCACGTTGACGGGGAGCGGGCGCAGGTCGTCGGGCACCGGCGCCGACTCGACGTCCTCGGGGATGGCGAGGTAGACGGCGCCGGGACGCTCGGTCTGGGCGGTCTTGAACGCCTTGCGGATCATCTCGGGCAGCGCCTGCGGCGACGGCGCGAGCTCCGACCACTTGGTGATCGGCCTGAACAGCGACACCAGGTCCACCACCTGGTGCGACTCCTTGTAGATGCGGTCGAGCCCGACTTGTGCGCTGATCGCCACCACCGGGGTGCTGTTGGTGGTGGCGTCGGCCACGCCGAGCTGCAGGTTGATCGCGCCGGGGCCGAGCGTGGCTGAGGCCACCCCCGCCCTGCCGGTCAGCCTGCCGTAGATCTCGGCCATGAACGCCGCGCCCTGCTCGTGCCGTACGAGGACGTAGCGGATGGAGGAGTCCTGGAGCGCGTCGACGAAGTGGATGTTCTCCTCGCCGGGGATGCCGAAGACGTACTCGACGCCTTCCGCCTCCAGCGCCTGCACGATGAGCCGGGCCGCGACGGCCTGCGTGGTCATGGGACAAGCCTTCTTTCTGAACGACTGCGTCCGTGCAAGCGCACGAAGGCCGCCGTTCATTCCGGTGTCCCGGCCCCGCCAGCGGGTATCTACGCAGCGGCTCCCCGGACTGATCTCGCACCAGGAGAGGACCGGGGGCATGGTGGAGCGACCTATCCGTCTCGCGCTTCTGGGCGGTTTCCGGCTGCTGGCCGGCGACGAGCAGCTCGCCGTCTCCAGCGGCTCCGAGCGGCTGCTCGCGTACATCGCCATCAGCCGCAGGACGGTGCACAGGAACGTGATGGCGACCACCCTCTGGCCCGACGCGCCGGAGCGGCGCGCGCACGCCAACCTGCGCTCCGCGCTGAAACGCCTCGACGAGGTCGGGCGGGCGCTGCTGCACGTCGGGACGACCGAGATCGGGCTGGCCCCGGACACCGGCGTGGACTTCGACGACGCCCGGGCGCTGGCGCAGCGCCTCATCGACCCCACCGTCCGGGCCGAGGAGGCCACCGTCTGCGCGGGGTCCGTCGATGCGCTGGCCAACGGCCTGCTGCCCGGCTGGTACGAGGAATGGGTGCTGGCCGCCGCGGACGAATGGCACCAGCTGCGGCTGCACGCCCTGGAGGCCCTGTCGGCGATCTTCGTCAGGCAGCGGCGGTTCGCCGAGGCCGTGACGGCCGCGAGCGTGGCCGCGCATGCGGACCCGCTGCGGGAGAGCGCCTGCGCCGCGCTCATCGAGGCCCATCTCGCGGAGGGCAACCAGGCCGAGGCGATCCGCCATTTCCGGCTCTACGCGGAGGGCCTGCGGGCCGAGCTCGGCATCGAGCCGACCGCCAGATTGCGGGAGCTGGTCGCCAGCTTGCGCGGCCGCTGAGCGATCCCGGTCACGCTCCGGTCACGCCGACATCACGGCGCGGTGACACGACCCCCTCCACGCTGGGTGGTGACAGAAGGGAGACCGGAATGCGCATCAAGAAAAGCCTGATTCTGGCTGGTCCAGCGCTTCTCACCGCTGTCACACTCGGACCCCTCGCCACCCCATCGGCCCAGGCCCTCGCGCAGACCTCCGCGACGAGCGCGCAGACGAGCACCCACGTCGCGAGCAAGCCACCCGAGAAGAGGAAGGCCAAGAAGCAGCAGTACAACATGGGCCGCTCGGCCGGTTACACCGACGGCCGCAGTGCCTGCATGAAGAAGGAGCCCTACAGCCTGAAGTACTCCGGTGGCGGCGCCTACCAGAGGGGCTTCGCTGACGGCTACAACTCGGGCTACCACAGCTGCTAGCGATCCCGGCCACTGAGCTGGACCCCACCCGCGCCCGCGGGGTGGGGTCCACCCCTTTTTCAGCCCAGGCGGGCCACCCCGTCGAGCAGGCGGTCCACGTCGGAACGGTCGTTGTAGTGGACCAGGCCCGCCCGCACGGCCCCGCCCGAGTCGCGGATGCCGAGCGCGCCGGTCAGCTCCCAGGCGTAGTTGTGGCCGTTCCAGACGTTCACGCCCAGTCCGGCCAGGTGCTCGGCCACCTGGCGCGGGGTGTGCCCGGCCACGTTGAAGTAGGCGGTGGCGGTGCGCCTGGCGGGTTTGCCGTACGCCGTGACGTGCGCCATCGTCTCCAGCCCCTCGATCAGCACCGCGAACAGCGCCAGCTCGTGCTCCTCCGCCGCGCTCATCGAGGCCAGCAGGCGCTCGCGGCGGGTGCCCGTGCCCGGGACCAGGGCGGCCAGGTGGTCCACGGCCGCCGTCACCCCGGCCAGGTCGGCGAAGGCCGCCGTCCCCGTCTCGAACCGCTCCGGCACCGTGTCGGAGGAGGAGGCCAGCTTGTCCGGCCGCAGCGTCTCCAGCAGCGCCGGGTCGGCCACGACCGCGCCGATGTGCGGGCCCGACCACTTGTACGCGCTCGTGGCGTAGAAGTCGGCGCCCAGGGCGCGCATGTCCACGGGGCCGTGCGGGGTGGCGTGCACGCCGTCCACGTACATGAGCGCGCCCGCCCGGTGCGCCAGCTCGGCGATGGCGGCCACGTCGGGACGGGTGCCGAGAATGTTGCTGGCCGCCGTCACCGCGACCAGCCGGGTGCGTTCGCCGATCAGGTCCGCGTACTGCTCCACCGGCAGTTCCCCGGTGACCGGGTCCACCTCGGCCCAGCGTACGGTGGCGCCGATCTGGGTCCAGGGCCGGACGTTCGCGTCATGGTCGAGCCTGGAGAGCACGACCTCGTCGCCCGGCCCCGCTATGGCCCTGGCCAGGCGGTAGGTCAGCGTGGTCATGTTCGGGCCGAGCACCACGCCGTCCGGATGGCCGCCGACCAGGTCGGCCACGGCGGCGCGGCAGGCCGCCACGATGGCGCCGGAGCGGTCGCTGGCGGGGAAGGCGCCGCCGACGTTGCCGATCCCGGCCCGGTAGGCGGCGGAGATGGCGTCTATCACCGGCCGCGGGGTCTGGGTGCCGGCCGCGCCGTCGAGGTAGGCGAAGCCGTCGGCCAGCGCAGGGTAGGAGGAACGTACCGATTCGATGGGGAATGTCGGATCGAGCATGATAGGTAGATGCTCACCCTCAGAGACCTCAACCGGGCCACTCTGGCCCGCCAGCACCTTCTCGACCGGCACGAGGGTGACGTGGCCGACGTCGTGCACCGGCTGGTCGGCCTGCAGGCGCAGGAGCCGCGGCCGCCGTACCTGGGGGTGTGGTCCCGGCTGGCGGGGTTCGCGCGGGACGACCTGCACGCCGCGCTGCACGCCCGCACGCTGGTGCGGGCCACCATGTGGCGGGCCACGCTGCACCTGGTGACCGCGGCGGACTTCGCCGCGTTCCGTCCGGTGGTGCGGCCCGTGCTGGCCGCCGCCGCGCGCCGCTTCGACGACGTCGATTTCGACGCGGTCGTGGCCGCCGCCGACCGGCTGCTGGCCGCGGGGCCGATGACCTTCAACGAGCTGCGGCCCAGGCTGCAGGAGGAGTTCCCCGGCGGGTACGACCGGGCGCTCGGATACGCCGTGCGCATGCTCACCCCGTTGATCATGGTGCCGACGGAGGACCGGTGGAGCTTCTCGCGCGAGTCCGCGTTCGCGCTGCCCGGCATCGCCCTGGAGCCCGCCGGCGTGGAGGCGCTGATCGAGCGCTACCTGGCCGCGTTCGGCCCGGCGACCCCCGCCGACGTGCAGACCTGGTCGGGGCTGGGCGGCCTCAAGCGCGTCATGTCCGGCATGGAGCTGGAAAGGCTCACGGACTTCACGGGAAGGGAGCTGTACGACCTGCCCGGCGCCCCGCGGCCCGGGGGTGACGTGCCCGCCCCCGTACGGTTCCTGCCCGACTTCGACACGCTGGTCCTGGGCCACGCGGACCGCACCCGGGTGCTGGCCGACGAGTTCAAGGGCCGGGTCGCCACCAAGAACCTCCGGGTGAAGGCGGTCTACCTGGTGGACGGCTTCGCGGCCGGGACGTGGCAGATCAAGCGCACCGCGAAGAAGGCCACGCTGCTCATCAGCCCGTTCACCTCGACCTCTCTCGACGTGCTGGAGGAGGAGGGGCTGCGGCTGCTGGCATTCGCCGAGCCCGACGCGGTCCCGTCCCTTGAAGTGACCGACTCTTGAAGTGACCGGCGGAGTCTGATTGGTTCAGGGCGGAGGTGTCACCTATGGCCCAGTTGACCGCCCTGGACGCGCAGTTCCTCCATTTCGAGACCGCGACGAACATCGCCAACATCGCCGGCCTGGCCATCCTCGACGGCGACCTCAACCGCGCCGACCTCCAGGCCCTGCTCGAGCGGCGGCTGCCGTACGTGCCCGCGCTGCGGCGCAAGCTGGCCCCCGTGCCGTTCGGGCTGGACCACCCGTACTGGATGCAGGAGGACGATCTCGACCTCGACTACCACGTGCGCGAGATCGGCCTGCCACCACCGGGCGACGACCGGCAGCTCGCCGACCAGGTCTCGCGGCTGCACGCCCGCCGGCTGGACCGCGGCCGGCCGCTGTGGGAGATCTACCTGATCCACGGGCTGTACGGCGGGCGGATGGGCCTCTACACCAAGATCCACCACGCGGCCGTGGACGGGGTCGGCGGCGCCGACGTCCTGGCCGCGCTCCTGGACATCAGCCCGACGCCCGCGCCGCCGCCCGCCGAGGAGCCCTCACGGGACGCCCCGCCTCCCGGGGCCCCGGAGATGGTGGCGCGCGGGCTGGCGAGGCTGGCCGGCAACCCCGCGCTCGCCCTGCGTTTCGCCGCCCGGGCCATGCCGCACCTGGACGAGATCCCCGTCGTGTCCTGGATCCCGGGCAGCCAGGTCGTCTCCTCGCTCGCCCGGCGGCTGGCCGGGGCCGGGCAGGCGCCCGAGCTGCCGGCGCTGCCCGCGCCGAGGACGCCGTTCAGCGGCCCCGTGTCGGGACACCGGCGCTTCGCGTTCGTGTCGCTGCCGCTGGAGGAGATCAAACGGGTGCGCAAGGCGTTCGGGGTCACCGTCAACGACGTGGTCATGGCCGTGTGCGCGGGCGCGCTGCGCACGTGGCTGGCCGCGCACGGCGGCGTCCCGCACCAGCCGCTGGTGGCGGGGGTGCCGTTCTCGCTGCGCGCGGCCGGGGTGGAGGGCCCCGGCAACCAGGTGGCGATCATGACGGCGCCGCTGGCCGTGCATGTCGAGGACCCCGTCGCCCGGCTGCACCACGTGCGGCACGCCATGCAGCGGATCAAGGACCGCTTCTCGCTGGCGCCCGCGCGCTGGCTGCGCGAGTTCAGCGAGTCGATGCCGGCCGCGCTCATGGGGCTGGCCGCCCGCTCGGCCTTCTCGCTCGTCGGCCAGACCGCGCCGCCGATCAACGTGGGCGTCTCGAACGTGCCCGGACCCCAGTTCCCCCTGTACGTGTGCGGGGCCCGGCTGCTGACCCACTACCCGGTGTCGGTGATCACGGATGTGAGCGGCGGCGTGAACATCACCGCCTTCTCCTACGACGGCTCCCTCGACATCGGGATCGTCACCGACAGAGAGATGGTGCCGGACGCCTGGGAACTGGCCGCCGACCTGCGTGCGGCCCTCGACGAGCTGCTCCACGCGGAAGCGACCCTGCCGCACTAGCCAAGTGCCGGCGGAACTGTCGGTGGCGTCTGGCACCTTGGGAACGCCGAGGAAGGGAGCATCGCATGTCCACCGCCCGGGAGCTCTACGACGACCTGGTCACCGAGCAGCTCGTCCGTCCAGAGGTGAGCCTGGGGCGCATGTTCCACTCCGAGGGCCTCAAGGTCAACGGAAAGGTGTTCGCGTTCTTCTCCAAGGAGCAGCGGGTCGTGCTCAAGCTCCCCGCCGCACGGGCGGCCGAGCTGGTGGACGAGGGCGCGGCCGACGAGATGATCATGGCGGCCCGGCGGATGCGGGAGTGGGTGTCCCTGCGCACGCCGGACGAGGAGGTCTGGCGCGGCCTGCTGACGGAGGCCGCCACGTACGTGGAGTCACTGACGCGCTGACACGCCCGCCGGACGGCGGCCGGCTGGGGCCACTCGCGGGCACAGTTGGGTAGCTTGGAAGGAGGCGGCCTGCCAGGTCTCCCGACTTCGCCGTTCCCTCAGACCCGAGGTGCCGATGGTTTCAGCCCCTACGTCATAGGTCACCACGTTTCAGCGTCGTGCGTCCAAAGCGAGCGAGGAGTGTGTTTTGTCCGAAGCAGCAGAGGTTCTCGAACTCGACGACAACGTCGCCGACGGTGGCGCGGCCGTCGGCGCCGACTCGGTCAAGGCTTATCTGAAGGAGATCGGCCGCGTGCCGCTGCTCACCGCTGAGCAGGAGATCGACCTGGCCAAGCGCATCGAGGCCGGGCTGTTCGCGCAGGAGCGGCTCGAGACCGAGCCGTGCATGCCCGCCGACCTGCGCACCGATCTGGAGTGGATCGCCCGGGACGGCGAGATCGCCAGGCGCCGCATGCTGGAGGCCAACCTGCGGCTGGTCGTCTCCATCGCCAAGCGCTACACCGGCCGCGGCATGCTCTTCCTCGACCTGATCCAGGAGGGCAACCTGGGCCTGATCCGGACGATCGAGAAGTTCGACTACCGGCTGGGCTACAAGTTCTCCACGTACGCGACGTGGTGGATCAAGCAGGCCATCACCCGGGCCATGGCCGACCAGGCCCGGACGATCCGCATCCCCGTGCACATGGTCGAGCTGATCAACAAGGTCGCGCGGACGGAGCGCCGCCTGCAGACCGACCTCGGTCGCGAGCCCACCCCCGAGGAGCTGGCCAAGGAGTGCGAGCTCGAGGTCGATCGCGTCGTCGAGGTCCAGGGATACGGCCGCGAGCCGATCTCCCTGAGCACGCCGCTGGGCGAGGAGGGCGACAGCGAGTTCGGCGACCTCATCGAGGACACCGAGGCGGTCTCCCCGGCCGACGCGGTCTCGTTCACGCTGCTCCAGCAGCAGCTGCACGCGCTGCTCGACCAGCTCTCCGAGCGCGAGGCAGGCGTGATCAGCATGCGCTACGGCCTCAACGACGGCAAGCCGATGACCCTCGACGAGATCGGCCGCATCTACGGCGTCACCCGCGAGCGCATCCGGCAGATCGAGGCCAAGACGATGTCCAAGCTCCGCCACCCCTCCCGATCCCTGGCGCTGCGCGACTACCTGAGCTGACCCGCGACTGAAAGGCTGCGCAAACGAAGACCCAAGACTGTCGCCACGGACCTGTGGGGGCAGGCGGGCTGTCCTAGATTCCCAGGCGTGAAACGCGCCCGATCGAGCCTCGTCCACCAACTCGCCTACGCCGTCAAGAACCCGGACCGGATCGCCCCCCACCTGCGGCGGCTGGCCCGCGACACCTGGTTCCGGCTGCGCACGCGTGATCACGTCGCCTACTACCGGGCCGTCATGAAGTCCGACACCGCGCGGGACCCCGAGGGCGCGGTCGGCTCGCACACGCACAGACGGTGGCTGGCGCTGGGGCGCATGCAGTTCGACTACCTGGTGGAGCACGGGCTCAAGCCGGACTACCGGATGCTGGAGATCGGGTGCGGCAACCTGCGCGCCGGGCGGCTGTTCATCGACTACCTGCACGCCGGAAACTACTACGGCATCGACATCTCGCCCGACATCCTCATGGCGGCCCAGCACACGATCGTCGGGCACGGGCTCAACCACAAGCTGCCCTACCTCACGCCCGTCCGCGACCTGCGCTTCGCCTTCCTGCCCGGCGAGCACTTCGACGTCGTCCACGCGCACAGCGTGTTCTCGCACTCGCCGCTGCACGTCATCGAGGAGTGCTTCGCCCACGTGGGGCGGGTGATGAAGCCGGCCGCCTGGTTCGACTTCACCTTCGACCGCACCGAGGGCAAGGAGCACCAGGTGCTGCGGGAGGACTTCTACTACCGCACCGAGACGCTGGTGGCGCTGGCCGCCGAGTACGGGCTGCGGGCCACGTTCATGGACGACTGGGAGCGCGGCCCGCACAAGCAGTCGAAGATCCGCATCACCAAGGGTTAGCGGGCCGACTCCCAGAACTCCTCCAGCCTGGCCGCGCCGGTCGCCGGATCCTGGAGCAGCCACCAGTGGCCGAGCCCCGGCAGCACGGCCACGGTGGCTCCCGCCCGCGCCGCGCTCTCCTCCGCCACGCTCCGCGCCAGGAACGCGTCGCCCTCGGGAACGATCACCAGCCCGGGTGCGGGGATGTCCGCGAACGCGGGCGACCACTCCTCACCCACCCGCACGGCCGACCGGTAGAGGGCCAGGATGCTGCCGGCCATGACCTGGTCGACGCCGGCCGCGATCTCCAGGGCGTGCTCGAACGGCACGCCGAAGCCCTCGAACCCCTTGGCCCGCTCCTCCAGGGGCGTGGCCAGCAACTGCTCGAAGAACTCCTCGCCGGCCCCGGGCGTCTGCCAGAGCCTGGCCAGGTCGTGCCACTCGAAGGCGGGGTGGCCGAGCCCGGCGGCGTCCGTGGCCCACGTGCGGACGAGGTCGGGGCGGGTGCTGATCAGGCGCACCACCAGGCCGCCGCCCCAGTCGTGGCCGACCAGGTCGATCTCGTCGCCCGCCATCGCCTCCAGCTCGCCGGCCAGCCACGCCACGTACTCCTCCTTCGTGGCGGAGAACCCGTCCGGCCGGGGGCAGCCGAAGCCGGGCATCCGGAGCGCCCGCACGTCCTGGCGGCTCAGGGCCGCGCGGAGGGGGTCCCAGACGGCGGCGGTCTCAGGGATGCCGTGAACCAGCACAAGGGTCATTCCCCGAACGTACGCCGCGAATATCCGGCTGCATACGTTCTGAGCCCTCCTTTAGGGTGAGGGGAGTGAGAGACGTACGTGCGTTGCCCAAGGCCCACCTGCATGTTCACCTGGAGAGCACCGTCCGGCCCGCGACGGTGCGCGACCTGGGCGGGACGCCCGAGCGCAGCGAGCTGTTCGCGAGCTTCAGGGAGTTCGGCGACGAGCGGGCGCGGGTGCGCGACCTGCTGCGCACCCCCGAGCATTTCCGGCGGATCGCGGTGGAGTTCTGCGAGGACGAGGCCGCCCAGGGCACCCGCTACGTCGAGGTGACCTTCACCGCCGCCTCCCACGGGGAGCGGGTGGGTGACCCGGAGATGCCGCTGGAGGCGGTGCTCGAAGGGCTGGAGGAGGGCTCCTCCCGCTACGGGATCGCGTACAACGTGCTGCTCGACCACTCCAGGCGGCGGCCGGTGGAGCGGCTGTGGCGCACGTTCAAGCTGGCCGGCCGGCACGACCGGGTGATCGGCATGGGGCTGGCCGGCGACGAGAGCTACCCGCTGGCGCCGTTCGCGGAGGTGCTCGACGTGGCCAGGGACGCGGGGCTGCGCCTGGTGCACCACGCGGGCGAGGCCGCCGGGGCCGCCAGCATCCGCGAGGCGCTCTCCCTGGGGCACGCCGAGCGCCTCGGGCACGGCATCCGGGTGCTGGACGACGCCGAGCTGGTGGCCGAGGTGCGCGAGCGCGGGATCCCGCTGGAGGTCTGCCCCACTTCCAACGTCCTGCTCGGGTTCGTCCCCTCCCTGCCCGAGCACCCGCTGCCCCGGCTGAGGGAGGCCGGGCTGGCGGTCACGATCAACACCGACGGGGAGACGGCCCTGGCCGACGAGTACGCCCGGCTGCGGGACGTGTTCGGCTACGGTGACGCGGACCTGGCGGACCTGGCCCGGGCCTCGATCGACGCGTCGTTCGCGCCGGAGCCCGTCAAGGCGCGGCTGCGGGCGGAGGTGGAGGCCTGGCTCGCCGCTGAGTGACGCACGGGCGTCCGCACGGTCGCATGAGAGGCTGTCGGCATGGACTTATCGAAGCCGGGCATGCCGTCCGTGGCTCAGCGGCTGCCCGAGCGGGTGGTCTTCGCCGGGGTGGTCGGCGCGATCCTGCCGTTCCTCCATTTCGGATGGGCGCTGCTCGGCGCCGTGCTGGCGGACACCTCTCGATGCGGGCACTTCGGGTGCATCGCGCCGTTCGTCGAGGCGTGGGAAGTGGGGCGCTGGCTGGTGCCGGTGGTGGCCTGGCCGCTGCTCGGCCTCCTGCGCGTCCGGCCGGCGTGGCCCGTCGCGCTCGTGGCCCCGCTGTTCCTGGTGCCGCTCTGGGAGCTCAGCGTCAGCCCCGTGGGCCTGTTCGGCGTGCTGAGCACCGTGCTCGCGTACCCGTTCGCCGCCCTGGTGACCGCGCCGGGCGCCTCCTGGCGGCAGCGCGGCCTGGGCGTGGCGCTGTTCCTCTTGTTCTGCGGCGCCCTCGCCTTCGCCGGTTAGTCCACCCGGCCGTTGCCGGGCCGTACGCGGTGGAGCTCCAGGCCGATGTCCACCACCTCGGCCCGTTCGAGGCCGGCCACCTCGTCGAGAGGCACCCACGCGGCCCGGTCCGTGCTGCCGCCGACCTCGTGGCGCAGGGTGCCGCCGGTGATGCGGCCCTCGTAGACGATGCGCAGGCCGTGGAAGTCCGCCTCGCGGCCCTCGCCCCGGGGGTAGCGGCAGTGCAGGGTGCTCATGCCCAGCAGGGTCTCGATCGCCACCGTGTAGCCGGTCTCCTCCTCCACCTCGCGGATCGCGGCGTCCACCGGGTCCTCGGCGTGCTCGATACCGCCGCCGGGGAGCGTCCAGTGCCGCTCGCCGGAGGGGCCGACCCAGCGCGCGAGGAGGATCCGGCCGTCGTCGACGCAGATCGCGTACGCGGCCACGCGCAGCTCCCTGGTGATGATCACGAGGCGGGAGCGGCGGTGCTGCAGCGGACGACGAGGCTGGTGGCGAGCTCTATGCGCGTCCCGACCGGCCCCCTCGGATGAGTCAGCTCCTCCGAGATGAGGCGGACCGCCTCGTTGGCCATGTCGTCGAGCGGCTGGCGGACCGTGGTGAGCGGCGGCGACATCATCTCGCACCACGTGGAGTCGTCGAAGCCGACCACGGACAGCTGGCCCGGCACCCGGATCCCGCGCTCGGTGGCCGCCTGGTAGACGCCGGCCGCCTGCATGTCGGAGCCGGCGAAGATGGCGGTGGGCCGGTCGGGGCGGTCGAGGAGCTCGGCCCCGAACTCCCTGCCGCCGGAGATCAGGAAGTCGCCGTAACGGGTCAGCCCGGGGTCGGGGTCGATCCCGAACGTACGGTGCGCCGCCAGGTAACCCTCGTACCGGTCGAGCGTGCACTGCGTGTCGAGCGGCCCGCCGATGAAGCCGATCCTGGTGTGCCCCAGCTCCAGCAGGTGGGTCGTGGCCATGACGCCGCCCGACCAGTTGGTCGCGCCGACGGCGGAGACGCGCGGATCGCGCTTGCCCACCGGGTCGAGCAGCACCAGGGGCACGTGCAGGAGCTCCTCGATGGCCGAGATCTCCTCCTGGTTGGCCCGCGACAGCACCAGCACGATGCCGTCGGTGCTGCGCTTGCGCACGATCCCGATCCAGCGCCGCAGGTCGAAGTCGGCCCGCGCGGACGAGGTCACCACGAGCGAGAACCCCCACCGCGCGGCCGCCTGCTCCGCGCCCCTGATGAGCACCTGGGCCCACGGGGAGCCGAGCCCGTCTATGAGCAGGTCGACGAGACCGGCCCGGGGAGTGCTCGGCGGGCGCGGGGCCTCGTATCCGAAGGCCCTGACCGCTTCGAGCACCTTGTCTCTGGTGGCGGTGGAGACGTGCTTCTTCCCGCTCAGGACCTTGGAGACCGTCGGCACGGACACTCCGGCAGCGGCGGCGACGTCCGCCAGCGTTGCTCGAGCCACAGGACCTCCGAGTTGCAACTTTCGGAAAAACCTCAAACCCACAGGTTGCCCGCTGACCTGGAGCAGACTGCTACCCGATCGGCGCGGTTGACATCGCTGCGGGCCCGAGCCTACCGTAACCCTTCGGCAATGTCACGGTAATCTTTCGGAAAGTGTGCCAGAAACTTTCTGATGGCGAGGGGCGTATGAACCGGGCCGTCGGGCGCGGGCGCGCGGCCGCCGGGATCGCGTCGAGGATCCCCCCATCCCTACAGGAGCAGTGAAATGTCTCGCTTGGATGCTTTCAGGAACCGCATCGGGGGCTTCGCCTACGGCGGCGACTACAACCCGGAGCAATGGGACCCAGCCGTGTGGCGGGAGGACGTCCGGCTCATGCGTGAGGCCGGCGTCAACATCGTCTCCCTCGGCGTCTTCGCGTGGGCGTCCCTGGAGCCGGAGCCCGGCAAGTACGAGTTCGGCTGGCTGGACGAGATCATGGACCTCCTCCACGAGAACGGCATCAGCGTCAACCTGGCCACCCCGACGGCGGCCCCGCCCGTCTGGCTCACCCACCTGCACCCCGAGGTGTTCCCGGTGATGGCCGACGGCGAGCGGTTCGGGTTCGGCAACCGGCTGCACTACGATCCGTCGTCACCCATCTACCGTGAGTACGCGGCCAACATCACCACCAAGCTCGCCGAGCGCTACTCCTTCCACCCGGCGCTGGCGATGTGGCACATCTCCAACGAGTACGGGCCCACGGCGTACAACGAGGCCGCCTCGGTCAACTTCCGCCGCTGGCTGCAGCGCCGCTACGGCGACCTGGAGACCCTGAACGAGGCGTGGTACACCCGCTTCTGGAGCCAGCACTACACCGACTGGGACCAGGTCGAGGTGCCGCACATCCCGCGCACCTGGATGAACCCCGCCCGACGGCTAGACTTCAAGCGCTTCACCTCCGACGCCCTCCTCGAGTGCTACATCGCCGAACGGGACATCGTCCGCTCCTTCCGCGACGACATCCCGGTCCTGACGAACTTCATGCGCTTCTTCAAGCACGCCGACTACTGGAAGTGGGCGCCCGAGGAGGACGCGGTCGCGCTCGACATCTATCCCAACCCCGCCGACGCCGACTCGCACGTGTCGGCGGCCTTCCAGTACGACCTGTTCCGCTCGCTCAAGGGCGGTCAGCCGTGGCTGCTCATGGAGCAGGCGGCCAGCGCGGTCAGCCAGTGGCAGCTCAACATCGTCAAGGAGCCCGGCCGGATGCGGCTCGGCTCGCTGCAGGCGGTGTCGCGGGCGGCGGACTCGGTGATGTTCTTCCAGTGGCGGGCCAGTCGCGGCGGGCAGGAGCGCTTCCACTCGGCGATGCTGCCGCACTCCGGGCCGGACTCGCGCACGTTCAGGGAGATCGTGGACCTGGGACGGGAGATGAAGCTGCTCGCTCCGGTGGCGGGGGCGACGTCGCGGGCCGAGGTCGCGATCCTGTTCGACTGGGACGGCTGGTGGGGGCTGGAGGAGACCGCGGGGCTGCCGCGCCAGGACCTCAGCTACCCGGACACGGTCATGCGGCACTACACGCCGCTGTGGTCGAACAACCACCCGGTGGACGTCGTGTCCGCGTCGTCGTCGCTGGACGGGTACAAGGTGCTGGTGGTGCCGAACGCGTACCTGATCGGCGACGAGGGCGTGCGGCGGATCACCGAGTTCGCCGAGAACGGCGGGACGGTCGTCATGTCGTTCTTCTCCGGCGTGGTCGACGAGTGCAACCGGGTGCGGCCCGACGGCTACCCGGGCGCGTTCCGGCGGCTCATCGGGGCCAAGGTGGACGAGTACTGGCCGGCGCGGCCGCACGAGGTCTTCTCCGTGGA
Source organism: Nonomuraea sp. NPDC004186 (assembly GCF_053603495.1). Lineage (NCBI taxonomy): Bacteria > Bacillati > Actinomycetota > Actinomycetes > Streptosporangiales > Streptosporangiaceae > Nonomuraea > Nonomuraea sp. NPDC004186. The sequence goes on from NZ_JBSGFQ010000051.1 coordinate 15,719, forward strand.
GTTCGCCGACGGGCGGCGGGCGACCTCGACGTGGTGGCGCGACGACCTGCGCCTGGAGACCGGCACGGCCCTGGCCACCTACGGTGACGGGCTGCTGGCCGGCCGGGCCGCCGTGGTGGAGAACCGCTTCGGCGCGGGGCGCGTGGTGTACTTCGCGACCCTCCTGGAGCAGGCCGCCTTCGACGCCGAACTGCTCGCGGCCGTGGCGGCGGCGGGTGTCCGGTCGCCGTTCCCGCAGGCGCCCGCCCACGTGGAGTGCGCCGTGCGGGGGGGCGAGGAGTACGAGTACGTGTTCCTGCTCAACCACAGCGGCGAGCTGAGCGCGTCCGTCCCGTTCGAGGGGGAGGGGATCGACCTGCTCACCGGGCAGGCGGTGTCGGGTCCGGTCGAGCTGGCCCCGCTGGGGGCGGCGGTGATCCGGCGCGCCCGCTCGTAATCCCGGCGTATGCCCCGGCGGTCCCCTGCCCGCCGGGGCTTTTGACTTAAGCCTTTACCCCGAACGTAGATCTATATCCGTTTCATGGGGTTATGTTTGCCTTTGTCCGTTTCGGACGGTAGCTTGGTAGTCGTTACCGGCGAGTGACCTGGGCCTTACCAACGTGGAAGGCACCACTCGACCGGACTCCCTCTGGTTGGATTCACGCTCCACGTGCCGCTCTTACGGCGTCATGCCCGGCTACGTGAGTGAAGAGCGTATTGCCCTGTCGCCTCACAAAGGACTGCGCCTACCCATGTCTGCTCGCCTGCACTCTATCGCCATGCTCACCGCCTCCGTGCTGACCGCCATGGCCGTCGGCTCGCCCGCGGCGCACGCTGACGCCGAGGCCGGCAGCACGATCACCCAGACGGCCGTGCTCCAGGGCTCGACCACCGCGTCCTACTTCTGGGACGACTCCTCCGGCCGCGCGGGCGACACCGGTCTGCCCGCCGCCGGCAAGCCCATGCAGAAGGGTCTGGCCGCCAGCCCGAGCTGGCCGCTCATGACCGAGGGTTACGTCATCTACAAGGGCAAGAAGCTCCCGTTCTTCGTCGGTGACCGCGGTCCCGGCAACCCCTCCAACAGCGGTGTGATGCTCGACCTCGACGCCAAGACGTTCGCCGAGCTGACCGGCGGCACGTTCAACCCCGACACCCTGGCCGTGGACGGCGTCGCCGGCGCGGGCCACATCAAGATCGACTACGTCGTGACCAAGTGGGGCGGCGGCGTCGGCAAGAAGAACTTCCCGGTCGCCTACTCCACCGGCGCCTGGGCCGAGAAGGACGCCAGCCCGGTCGTCCGGCCGGTCTCGGTGAAGCTCCCCGCGAACTGAGCCGGCCTTCCCCCAAAGGGCGCCCCTGACCAGGGGTGCCCTTTTCGCGTGCCGGTATCGTTTGCGGACGATCTACCGCACGTCGAAGGGACCAGATGAGCTCCCGGCCGCTTTACCGCGACCCCATGCACGACGGCGCCACCGACCCTACCCTGATCTGGAACCGGGCCGAGCGCGCCTGGTGGCTCGTCTACACCAGCCGCCGCGCGAGCGCCCCTGACCGGGGGGACGTGAGCTGGGTGCACGGCACCGACCTCGGCGTCGCGTCCTCGGCGGACGGCGGCGCGACCTGGCTCTACCGGGGGACGATCGAGGGTCTCGACACCGAATGGGGGCGGCACACGTACTGGGCGCCGGAGATCGTCGACGACGGCGAGACGTACCACATGTACGTCAGCGTCATCCGCGGCGTCCCCGAGGCGTGGCCGGGGCACGAGCGCCACATCCGCCACTACACCAGCCCCGACCTCGTACGGTGGACGTTCCGGTCCACCCTCGGCCTGTCCTCCCCGTACGTGATCGACGCCTGCGTGGCCGCGCTGCCCGGGGGCGGCCACCGGCTCTGGTACAAGGACGAGGCCGACGGCTCGCACACCTGGGCCGCCGACAGCTCCGACCTGCACCACTGGCAGGTCCGCGGACCCGCCGTGACGATCTCCGCGCACGAGGGGGCCAACGTGTTCACGCTCGGGGGCCGCCACTGGATGATCGTCGACGAGTGGCACGGCCAGCGCGTGCTGGTCTCGGACGACCTCGACGTCTGGGAGCCGCGGGGCCTCATCCTCGACCAGCCGGGCACGCGCCCGGACGACGACGGGCTCGGCCACCACGCGGACGTCGTGGTGACGGGGGAGGAGGAGGCCGTGATCTTCTACTTCACCCACCCGGGCGGTGGCCGCCGCTCGTCGGTCCAGGCCGCCCGGCTGCGGGTACGCGACGGCGAGCTGACCTGCGACCGCGACGAGCCCCTCACCGGCCCCCTCTTGCCCGTCGAGGGCCCCTGACCTGGCCTCACCCGCGGCGTTCCCACCGGTACGACCAGAAGAGCCCCAGTACGGCGGCGGCGCACAACGCGACGGTGAGGAGCTTCGAGAGCGCTATGGCCGCCAGGCACAGCGCTCCCATCGAGGTGCCGGCCGCTATGCCGGATCTGCGGTTCGGGGCCTCAGGGTCACGCTCGGGGCGTGGCGGCGGGGGGAGCGGCTCCCACAGCTCGCCGCAGCCGGAGCACCGCCACGGCCGGACGTCCCCACCGTGGACGCCAGGAGGAACGCACCGGTGCGTGGCCACCTTGCTCACGAACGTCTCCCGCGGCGGTGCTCGCGGCCGAACCACTCGTCGATGGCGGCCGCCGTGTCCGCGTCCAGGGTCATGGGGGAAAGGCTCGGCCATGGCGGGCGGCCGGCGCAAGATCTCTCCGACCGTTCGATCGCCGTTTCACGCGGCCGCCGGCCGAGCGATCAGCGGAGCGTGACGAGGATCCCGTCGTCGTCGCTGAACAGCTCGGCGCCGGGACGGAAGGTGGCGCCGCCGAAGGTGACGGGGACGTCGCGCTCGCCGCCGCCCACCTTGGCGCTCTTGCGGGGGTTGGAGCCGAGGGCCTTGACGCCCAGGTCGAGCTCGCGCAGGGCGGCGACGTCGCGTACCGCGCCGTTGATGACGACGCCGGCCCAGCCGTTGGCCACCGCCATGCCGGCGATGACGTCGCCCATGACGGCGGTGTGCAGGGAGCCCCCGCCGTCCACCACCAGGACCCGGCCCTCGCCGGGCTCGGACAGGACGGACTTGAGCAGGACGTTGTCCTCGTGGCACCGGACGGTGACGACAGGGCCGCTGAAGGCGCGCCGGCCGCCGTACTGGCGCAGCTGCAGGTCGCAGGAGTCGAGCTGGTCGCCGCGCTCGTCGTACAGGTCTGCGGTGACAACGGTCATGGTGGAACCTTCCTATGGATCGACGGGAAGCTGCCGGGCGGCCACGCCGGCCCAGCCGAGGCTGAGCGCGGTGACGAGGAGCACGCCGCCGGCCCCGAGCCCGGCGGCCACGACCCCGGCCGCGCCGGGGATGATCAGCTGGCCGGTACGGTTGCCGACCAGGCGCAGGGACATGGCCCGGCCGCGCATCCCGGCGGGGGCGGACTCGGCCAGCCACGACATGGTCAGCGGCTGCCCCACCCCCAGCCCGAACCCCGCGACCAGCAGCAGCGCGGCCAGCGCCCACAGCGGCATGGACACGGGCGTGAGCAGCATGGCGACCGCCGCCGCGAGGGTGCTGCCGACCAGCAGCCTGCGCCGGCCGACCAGGCGGGCGAGGTGGCCGAGGAAGAAGCGCGAGGCCATGGACGCGACGCCGCGTACGGTCAGCAGCAGGCCCACGGCGCTCGCGGTCAGGCCGTGCTCGGTGCCGAGCGCGGGCAGGTACGCCAGCGTGATGTCGATCGCGGACAGCACCACGCAGCTGGTCACCAGGGCGTGCGCGAGGCCGGGCAGGCGCAGCAGCGAGCGCAGGTCCCCGCTCTCGGCCCGGGTCCGCGCGGCCGCGCCGCTCCGCGGGAGCAGCGCGGAGAGCGCGAGGAGGAGCACGCCGAGGCCGCAGGACCAGGCGAAGATGCGGCCGGTGTCGGGGATGGAGCCGTCGCCGCCGAGCAGGCTGATCATGAGCGGGCCGGCGGCCTGGCCGAGGGACGCGGCGAAGGTGTAGTGGCCGAAGGCGGTGTCGTGGCGGCCGTGCTCGGTGGTGTTGGCGACCAGGGCCTGCTGGGCGATGACGCTGCCCAGGTGGCCGGTGCCGAGCAGGACCCCGGCCGCGACCAGGCCGGGGACGGTGTGGCCGAACGCGGTGAACGCGACGGCGGAGGCGGTGAGCAGGAGCGCGCCCGCCACGGCCATGCGGCGCTCGCCGTACCGGTCGGCGGCGTGGCCGGCGGGCAGGGCCAGCAGCAGCGGCGCGATGGCGAAGCTGGCGCCGAGCAGGCCGAGCCAGGCCGTGGGCACGTCGAGCTCGATCGCGCGGTACGACATGGTGGGCCGCAGCACGAAGGTGATCACCTGGGTGCCGGTGGAGTGGGCGAGCAGGACCGCGTGCCGATGCCAGGCGTCAGGCATCTACCTCGTCCTGGCCCACGGGGTTCTGGTGCTTGCGCAGCCGCCAGGCGGCCTGGGCGCCGAGGCTGGTGTCGATGTGCTCGCGCATCACGCCGGCGGCCGACTCCACGTCGCCCGCGATGACGTACTCCAGCAGGGCCTCGTGCTCGGCGGCCTTGCGGTCGCGGGCGGCCTGGCCGCGTTCGACCTCCAGCGCGAGGCGGCGGTAGCGGTCGGCCTTGTCCCACAGGCTGTCGAGGGTCTGGATGAGCAGGTCGTTGTGGGAGGCGGAGTAGAGGGCGGCGTGGAACCTGCGGTGCGCGACGAGCTGCTCGTAGGCGGGGTTGCCGGGCAGGGGTTCGAGGCCCTCGTGGGCGGCGCGCATGGCGGCGATGTCGGCCTTGGTACGGCGTTCGGCGGCCAGCGCGACCGCGAGGGGGTCGAGGGAGCGGCGCAGCTCCAGCAGGTCGCGGGCCTCCTCGGCGGCCAGGGGCGCGACGCGGGCGTCGCGGTGGGCGTCCAGCTCGACCAGCCCCTCGCTCTTGAGCCGGCGCAGGGCCTCGCGCAGGGGAGTGGTGCTGATGCCGATGTCGCGGGCCAGCTGGGCCTGGGCGATGACGGAGCCGGGGGCCAGCCGGCCGGACAGGATCAGCTCCTTGACCCGCAGGTAGGCGTAGTCCGCTTTCGTCGTGTAGAGCTCGGCCGCTGATTCGCCCATTGCCGTCCTGTCTCGTGGCTGACGGTTATAACGTACACCGTCAGCCACTCTTGTCGATGAATGCCCCCTAGGATGCTCCGCTGGTGAGCGTTATAGGTTATGCGATCAGTAGGTGCAGCCGAAGAACACCGTGGGGTTGCAGCCGGGCAGGGTGCAGATGATGAACGTGGTCCCCAGCGTCGGCATCTCCTGGGTGCCGCCGTGCTCGGGGATCATGATCTCGCCCGCGGGATGGGGTACGCCGGCGTCGCGGTGGTAGGGATCTTTCCAGAGTCGGGTGAGGTCGTCGTCGCTCATGAGAGCACGATGCGTCGGGCGGCGACGCTCGCGGCATCCGTCATGTTCCGGAAGCGGAAACATCGGGGAAACCACGTAATCCTTGGACGGAACGGCTGAGTGGGATAGAGATGGGGGTGGGATCGACGATCTTCCTGGCGGGGAGGTTATGACGTGCTGGTGACCCGGCGCCCGTTGACGGGTCGGTCCGCCGAGCTCGATCACCTGGTGCGGCTGCTGGACAAGCCGCACGGGACGACGTTCGTGCTGATGACAGGGGACCCGGGGATCGGCAAGAGCCGGCTGCTGACGGCGGTCGCCGAGCTGGCGCGGGAGCGGGGCTTGCCGGCGATGGCGGGGCGGGCCACCGAGTTCGAGCGCAGCGCGCCGTTCGGGATCCTGTTCGACGCGCTGGCCGACGGCGATCGCCACCTCCAGTTGGCCGCCGATCTGGAGCAGATCCGCGCGCTGCTGTCCGCCGAGGCCGGCGCGGATGCCGGGGGAGTGGCCCGCGGGCTGGCGGCGCTGAACCGGCACCGGTTGTTCCGGGCGTCGCACCGCCTCGTGGAGCGCATCTCGGAGCGGGACGGACTGGTCGTGCTGCTGGACGACGTGCAGTGGGCCGACGACGCCTCCATCGAGGCCCTCGACTACTTCATCCGGCATCCGCCGGACCGGCGCGTGATCGTCCTGCTTGCGGCGCGCACCGGCGGGCTGCCGGCCGGGCTGACCCGCTCGCTGGCCGCGGCCTCCGTGGTGGCGCTGCCCCTCGGCCCGCTGTCGGCGGGCGACGCGGACGCGCTGCTGGGTGAGGAGATGTCCGCGCCCCGCCGGCGCCGCCTGTACGAGCGCAGCGGCGGCAACCCGCTGTTCCTGGAGATCCTGGCCGCGCTGCCGGACGGCGACGACCCCGCCGAGGCCGCGAGCCCCGTCGCGGCGAACGCCCTGGACCGGCTGATCGCCGCCGAGCTGTCGGGCCTCGACCAGGTGCAGGGGCTGGTGGCGCGGGCCGCGGCGGTGGTGGGCGACGAGCTGGACGCGACGCTGGTGGCGGCGGTGTCGGAGCTGGACCTGGCCACGGTGGTGCCCGCCCTGGACGACCTCGTACACCGGAACGTCCTGTCCTCCGGCCCGCGGACCCTGGGCTTCCGGCATCCGCTGGTGCGGGCGGCGGCGTACCGGATGGCGGGGCCCGCGTGGCGGATGGCGGCGCACCGGCGCGCGGCCGAGTACCTGCGCGCGCACGGCGCGCCGGCCGTGCGGTGCGCGGTGCACATGGAGCACGCGATCGTGATCGGCGACGCGGTCGGGGCCGCGCTGCTGGCCGAGGGGGCGGACGCGGTGGCCGCGACCGCCCCGGCGACGGCGGCGCGCTGGTTCCGCGCCGCCCTGCGGGCCCTGCCGGACGACGCGCCCGGCGGGCGGCGCGCCGGCCTGCTGCTGTCACTGGCGGCGGCGCTGGGCGTGTCCGGGCAGCTGGCGGAGAGCCGTACGCTGCTGCGCGAGGTCATGCAGGCGGGCGGCGACCACCGCGACCAGGCGGTGGAGCTGATGTCCATGATGGAGCGCTCGCTGGGCCGCTTCGAGGAGGCCCGGGCGATCCTGACCGCCGAGCTGGGCCACCTGGACCAGGCTCCGGGTGGCGACTCCGGCGGGCGGTGCGCGCTGCTGGTGGAGCTGGCGGCCAACGACCTGCTGGACGGGCGCTGGGACGAGGGGCGGGGGAACGCCTCGCTCGCGCTCGGGCTGGCAGGACCGCGTACCCGGCGAGGGTTGCCGGCCACGGCCGTGACGCTGCTGGCGGTCGCGGCGCTCTACCGGTGCGACTTCGGGGCGGCGTACCGGTATCTCGACCGGGCGGACGTGCTGGTGAACGGGCTGACCGACCGCGAGCTGTGCGACGATCTCGGGCTCGTGGCCGCGCTGGCGTGGGGCGAGTTCCTGGCCGACCGCAACGCCGACGCGCTGCGGCACCTGGCCCGCGGGCTGCGGGTGGCCCGTGACCACGGGCGCAGCCACGTGGTGCCCCTGCTGTACGCCGCCCGCGCCACCGTCCACGCCCGGCTGGGGGACGTCGACCGGGCGCTGGGCGACGCCGAGGAGGCCGAGGAGATCGCGCGCCATCTGGGCAGCGCGGAGATGCTGGCGTTCGTCCACGTCACGAAGTCGCGCCCGCTGCTGTGGCTGAACGGCCCGGACGCGGCGATGCCGCTGATCGAGCCGGCGCGGCGGGGGCAGGTGCTGCGCTCGGCCTGGTGGCGGACCATCTCGGACCAGGCGGTGTCGGAGGTGCTGTTCTCGGTCGGCGAGACGGAGGCGTGCGGGCGGCTGCTGGCGTCGCGGGTGCCCGCCGACCCGGCCGGTCTCGGCCCGGGCGTGGTCGGCAGTTACGCGCTGCGCTCGGAGGTGGAGGTCACCCGGGGCGATCTGACGGCGGGCAGGGAGTGGTACGAGCGAGCCGCCCGCGTCGTGGAGCTCGGCGCCCCTCCCGTGCAGGCGGGTTTCCTGGCGCGGGCCCGTGCCGTCCTCGCGCTCGCGCAGGGCCGGCAGGACGAGGCGGAGGAGGCGGCGCGCGAGGCCGTGGACCGGTTCGCGGCTGCCGGGCTGCCCATCGGGGAGGCGCTCGGCCGGATGCTGCTGGCCGGTGTGCTGCGCCGCGACGACGACTCGCGGGCCGCCAAGCAGCAGCTCGGGCAGGCGAAGGAGCTGTTCCTGTCGTGCGGCGCGCCGTGGCTGGCGGCCCAGGTGGGCGTCGAGCAGCGCCGGATGGCCGCCGGCCTGGCCCACCGGCCCGGCGCCGGGAGCTCGTTGTCGGAGCGGGAGCGGGAGATCGCCGAGCTGGTCGCGTACGGCATGACGAACCGGGAGATCGGCGAGCGCCTGTTCCTCAGCCCCAGGACGGTGGAGACGCATCTGGCCAGCGTGTTCAGGAAGCTCGGGGTGAAGACCCGGGCCGCCCTGGCGCACCGGCTCGCCGAGTGACCGGCCGCGGCTGCGCGGCCGGTCATCAGTCTGTCAGACGTAGATATAGGGCGTGCAGATCCAGGGGTACAGCGCGCTGAACGCGCAGCGCACCTCGGAGGTGTAGCCGCCGCAGCAGCCGATGGTGGCCAGGTGCTGGGTGCCGTTCGCCGGCTCCTGCTCCACGCCGCCCGCCAGCCGCGCCGTCTCCAGGTCGAGGTCGCCGGCGGGGTGCGGCAGGCCGGCCCCGTACGCGGCCCGGTTGATGGGGTCCTTCCAGGAACGGATGAGGTCGTCGTTCGTCATGGTGTGTTCTCCTTTGCTCGTGGTCAGCAGCAGCCGAGGCTGGAGTAGTGGCAGGTCCCGACCCACATGGTGCGGTCGCAGGTCTGCCAGCAGCTGAAGAAGTCGGTGTAGTCGCCGAAGTCGGGCACGGGCTTCTCGCCGCCGCTCAGGGCGCCCAGGTCGATCTCACCCGCGGGGTGGGCTTCGTCGTGCCCGCGGAGCTCGGGGGTTTTCCAGGATCTGATCTGGTCGTCGGCCGACATTTCTGTCTCCTTTCATGAAGATGGGTGATTTCAGGCGCTCAGCGGATCGGGCACCGGCGGAGCGCCGAACAGGTCGCGGTAGGGTCCTGGGCTGCTCACCAGCCTTTCGTGGGTTCCGCGGCCGACGATGCGGCCCTGATCGATGACGAGGACTTCGTGGGCGTCGCGGATCGCGCTCAGCCGGTGCGAGACGACGATCCGGGTGACCCGCAGCTCCGACAGGGCGGCGTCGACCCGGCGTTCGGTCTGGGGGTCGAGGTGGCTGGTGGCCTCGTCGAGGATGAGCAGGCGCGGCCGGTGCACGATGGCTCTGGCGAGCGCGACCCGCTGCCGTTGCCCGGCCGAGAGCGCGGCGCCGCCCTCGCCGACGTTGGTGTCGTAGCCCATGGGCAGGCGTTCGACGTCGTGGTGCAGCCCGGCGACGAGCGCGGCGGTCACCACGTCGTCGTCCGTGGCGTCGGGGCTGCCGAGCGTGATGTTGTCGCGGATCGAGCCGTTGAACAGCGACAGCTCCTGCAGCACCGCGCCGCATTCGCGCCGCAGCGCCGCCACGTCCAGCTCCTGGACGGGTACGCCGTCGTGCCGGACCTCGCCCGTCTCCGGCCGTAGCAGCCCGAGCACCAGCAGGGCGAGCGTGCTCTTGCCCGACCCGGTACGCCCGACGACGCCGAGCTTCGCCCCCGCGGGCACCTCGAACGACATCTCCCGCAGCACGGGCGGCGAGTCGGGCGCGTACCGGAAGGCGACGCCCTCGGCCCGGATCGCGACCGGCCGCCCGGCGGGCAGCAGCCGGGCGCCGTTCGGCTCGGGGGCGGCGTCGAGCACGTCGTAGATGCGCTCGAACTGGCCGCGCAGCATGGAGTACAGCTGCACCGCTCCCACGAACGCCTGCAACGGCGCCAGCACCGACATCGCCAGGGCGTTCACCGCCAGCATGGTGCCCAGCGACATGCGCCCGCCGAGCACCAGCCACGCGCCGCACCACAGCAGCGCGAGCGGCGCGAACACGGCCACCGCTCCCTGCACCGCCTCGAACCAGGAGCTGGCGCGCCCCCGCCGCAGCATGGCCGTCTGGTACGTCCCGAACAGCTCCCGCCAGCGCGCCTGTGCCCGCGACTCCACGCCGTTGGCCTTGAGCGGCAGCATCGCCTGCAACGTCTCGACGAGATACCCCTGCTCGCCCGCGCGGGCGCCCAGCTCGGCCTGGGACAGGGGCCGCAGCCGCCGGTACGAGGCCACCATCAGCCCCGCCTGCCCGGCCGCCAGCACGCCGACCATGAGCGCGTACCAGGGGACGAGGAGGACGAGCGCGATCCCGTACGCGGACAGCAGGAGCATGTCGAGCGCGAGCGTGACGCTCTGCTGCGTGACCGCCTCCCTGGTGGTGGCGATGCTGCCGACGCGCAGGAGCAGGTCGCCCCGGCTGCGCTGGAGGAAGAACCCGATCGGCAGCCGCAGCAGGTGGCCGACGAAACGGCCGGTCAGCCGCTCGTCGGCGCGGGCCCGGAGGGCGAGCAGGAGGCGGGCGCGCAGGAAGGTGAGCGTGCCGTGGAGCGCCGCCGTGCCGAACACCGCCCAGCCGAGCACCGGCAGCAGGTCGCCGCGCCCAGCGGGGACCAGCTCGTCCACCACGGACTTGGTGGCGAGCGGCAGCGCCAGCGCCAGCAGCTGGATGGCCGCCGCCAACGCCAGCACCCCGGCCAGGCGACGCCGGCCGCCCGGCACCGCCGCGAAGTCGCGCAGGTAGCGGGCCGGCGTCGACCGCCACGGCGACGCGCGCCTCCTGACGAACCCGGGACCGGGCGCGCACTCGATCACCACGCCGCCGTAACGCCGCGCGAACTCCTCTCGCGGCATGGTGCGGCGGCCGTTGCCCGGGTCGACGATCCGCACGCCGCCCCTGCCCAGCCCCTCGACGACGACGAAGTGGTGGGCGGAGAAGTAGGCGATGAACGGCGCCCGCGGCGGCTCGCCGAGCGGATCCGCCACCCGTTCCGCCGTGGCCGTCAGCCCGTACTCGCGGGCCGCCGCGACCAGCCGGGCGACGGACACGCCGTCCCTGCCCGGGCCCAGCAGGTCACGGCACTCGGCGACCGAGGCGTGCCTGCCGTGGTGGCTCAGCAGCATGGCCAGGACGGCGGCCCCGCACTCGCTCGTGGTCAGTTGCAGGCGGACGGGGACGCGGCGCCGCATCACGGCAGCCCCTTTCTTTCGCGGGTACGTGGCGCTTCAGGCGGCCGGCGGGGCCAGGACCAGGACGGACGGCACCTCGGCGGGGGCGGCCAGCCGCAGGAGACCGTGCCCGATCCCCGCCAGACCGGACATCAGACCCGGCGTCGTCACGCCGCCCGGGGTGCCGCAGAGCGGGCCGTCGGCGAGCTGGGCGAGCAGGACACCGGCCCGCAGGCGCAGGGTGTCCGCCAGGTCGTGCCTGCCCGCGGCGACGGCTTGGGTGAGGAGCTCCAGGTTCCCGGCCTCGCCGTGGCACAGGCTGTGGCCGACGATGCCGGGCGGGCTGCTCAGGTACGAGCGCAGTGCCACGTCCAGGTCGGCGGCGAGGTCATCGGCCGCTTCGGCGTTCAGGCCGGGACGGCGGAGGAGGTCGGCGCGGGCCAGGCCGATGCCGGGCGCGCCGTGGCACCACCCCTGCATGGACGGGGGCAGGCCGGAGGGGTTCGCCGAGGCGTCGGGCAGGTCCCGGAAGTCGGGCCAGTTGCCGATGCGGGCGTCGAAGCGGGAACGCTCATAGGCGAAGGCGGCCAGGCCGGTCTCCGCGTACCGTGCCTCGCCGGTCCGGGCGGCGAAGCGGAGCAGCGCCCAGCCGATCCCCGCGGCCCCGTGGGAGAACCCGGTCAAGGGCGCCGAGGCGGGGATGTGACCGTGCCACGCCACCCCGCCGTCCTGCGGTCGCGCCGTCTCGACGAGCCGGTCGGCGCAGGCGCGGGCCACGTCCAGCGCGTTCGGCAGCCCGGTCGCCTCGTGGACGGCGAGCATCGCGGCCAGGCAGCCGGCCGCGCCGCCCACGACGTCGAGTCCCTCGTCCGTGGCGGCGGCGCCGGTCGTCGCGGCGAGCAGGGGTTCGACGTGGTCGAGCAGGTCGGGCGCGTCGAGGTCGCGGGCCAGGTGCGTCAGCGCGTACGCCAGCCCGACGGCGCTGTTGAAGGGCCCGCACGGGAACGCCGTGGCATTCCCGGCGATGCCGTCCACGAAGCCGGGGACCCAGGCCAGGGCCCGCATGGCGAGGTCGGCGTGGCGGGTCTCGCCGGTGATCCTGGCGAGCTGGCCGAGGAAGAGGGCGACGCCGGGGGTGCCGCCGTACAGGTCGCTCTTGAGCGTGCCGACCGTCCAGCGGGTCTCGCCCACGAGTTCCATGCCGAGCCAGTTGGCGGCGGAGGCGTCGCGATGGGCGCGTTCGGCGAGCTCGTCCCCGAGCGCCGTGGCCATGGCCACGAGCCGGTCCGCGAGCCCGTCCGCCGACGGGGTGGGGGCGGCGGGAGCCGCAGGGGCGGTGGGGGTCCAGACGCGGTCGCGGTCGCGGCGGCTGGCCAGGGTGGCGCGGATGATCCACTGCTGCTCGGCCAGATCCCGGGGGCCCATGGCGCGGATCTTGGCGGCGGCGTCCGAGGAGGGCACGCCCGTGAGCGCGCCGGCCAGCGGCTCGTCCCGGCTGGTCCACAGGTCGGGCGTGCCGGGGCGGCCGGCGAACAGGGGGATGTCGCCGTTCCAGACGTCGGCGATCTCGGCGGGGACCAGCCGGCGGCGGACCGGGTCGTCGGCGCAGGCGGCCCACAGCGCGTCGAGCACGTGGTCGCGGTCCAGGGCGTCACGCATGACATCCGGGTGGGTCGATTCCAGCAGCAGGGTGCCGTACAGCTGCGTGGGCCGCATCACCACGCGGATCTCGTCTCCCTGGAAGGCCGCCAGGACGCCGCCGGGCGAGAGCAGGTCGTCGCGGTGGGCGGCGATGACCTCGTACGCGCAGGTGAAACCCGACAGGAAGTCCTCGACGTGGTCGGCCGGATCGGCGACGGCGTCACCGACGCCCGGTCGGTTGCTGCTGCCGGGGAAGGCCGCCCGCTCCCGGATCAGCCGCATCTCGTCGGTCCCCGCGGCGGACCAGCCGGCCGACTCGAACGGCAGCGTGCTGCCCGCGTCCCCGCCCATGCCTCCCATGTCGAGGGCGCCGCCGTCCTTGCTCCACACGACGGCCGGCAGCAGCCCCACCCGGGCTACCGAGGTGTCCAGCGCCCGTTCGGCCGGGTCGTCGTCGGTACGCCCGCGGGCGCCGCCCCTGGGGATCGCCGGGTGGAACAGCGCCTCCAGGTCGACCAGCACCGGCTGGTCACCGGCGGCGATGAGGTTCTCGAAGTGGAAGTCCACGCCGTCGAGCGCGTACAGCAGGGCCAGCAGGGCGCCCTGCCGCCGGTAGAAGGCACGTACGCCGGCCTCGTCCGCGCAGGGCCCGTGCTCGGCGTACTCCACCCAGCCGTGGCCCGGCCGTTCCAGCACGGTCAGCACGCGCAGGCCGAGGCCGGGCATCCGGTCGTCGAGCCAGCCGAGCGCCCGGTTGAAGTGTGCGTGCACGGCCAGCGACCGCGGCTTGTAGACCACCCGCGCCCCGCTCTCGAACCGCAGCAGCCCGACCGACCGCCCGCCCCGGTGCCCGTCGCCCACGCCCATGACCACCTCGGCCAGCCGTCCCGGCTCGGTCCCGCCGAACAGCTCCGCCACGATCGCGGACCGGTCGGCGGCCAGCCGCCGCAGCAGCTCCAGGTAGTTCTCCACGGCGTGGTCGGCGCATTGGGCCATCAGCCGTGCCAGCACGACGTACTCGGACAGCAGCCCCGCCAGCCCCTCCCGGCCGGCCAGCCGCGCCGTGAAGGACCGGAAACGCTCCTCGGCGCTGTCCCCGTGCAGCTCGCCGCGTACCCGGGCCACGTTCAGCTCCAGGACGAGCACGCGCGAGGCGAGCGAGACGAGCTGCCTGCCGAGCTGGTCCGCGAACCCGCGCCGCAGAGCCGCCACCTTCCCGAGCCCGTCCGGCGCACCGGACACCATCCGGTCGACGGCGTCCCGGACGAACGGGGCGACGATCCGCGCGAACCCCGCGTCCCACGTGAACGTCGCCTCGTCGAGCTCCGGCGGCGCGGCCTGGACGCCGCCGCCCAGGGAGGCCGCCGCGAGCGCGGCTTCGACGGTGCCGGCCCAGGCGGGCCGGGGTGCGCGCGCCGCCAGCTCCTCGGGCGGCTCGGCCAGCAGCGCGAGCAGCACGTCGGCGTCGATGCCGAGGTCGGCGAGCCTGGCCTCGAACCGGCCGTCCTCGTCCATGCGGTGGGCGGCCCGCCAGCGCGCGAGCCGCCGCTCGGCCAGGTCGCTCTCGCGGGGAGCGGGCCGGGTGGTGAGCGCCAGCCGCTCGGCGAGCGTGAGCGCCCCGGCCCACCAGTGCGGTGCCGGTTCCATGTCTGTACGTTGTTCCGGCGTCGCGGCGATGTGTGACAAAGGTGGCATCCTCGCTGCTCGCGGGGACCACGCGCTTCGGCGGGCCCCTGGCCGTTGGCTGTCAGCAGGATGAGACGGCACCCGGCCGCCGCGGCATCCGGTGAACGCCGTGAGCCGCCTGCCCCCGTCGCCCGCGGGATACGTGAAACCACTGAGGCGCCGGATTTACGGGTCCGCGGCCATTCACCCAGGGGCCGATCTTGCCCACAATGGGCGCCGGAACCGACACGACCGAGGAGGACCGATGAACGACAACGGCAAGACCGGCATCCGGCGACTGCGGCGCATCGTCGTGGGCGCGGTGGCGCTGGCCGCCTGCGCCATGCTCGCGATCGCGGGACCCGCCGCGGCCGACAGCGATGGCGGCTTCGGCGGTTTCGGCGGCGGCAGCGGCGGCGGAGGCGGCGCCACCGGCAGCTGGTGACCCGCCCCCGGCACCGGATCAGCCGGGCAGAGTGACCGGCTCGGCAGAGGTCTTCGCTGTTGCGAAGTCGGTGATGACCTTGGAGCATCTCCTTACCGACGCGTACGACGTTCCGGGAGTGCCCCTGTGATCACCGATGATCTCTCCGAGCCGGAACTCGTCCTCTGGGAGGCGTTTCCCGTAGCGCGTCCGGTAGAGCTTCCCGGCGACCCCGTCCGGGCCGCGGTCATCGCGAAGCTGCTGCTCGGCGCCCAGGAACGCCTGCCGGGACAGACGCCCGGCCTGCGACTGTCCGGAGCCCGGATCACCGGCCGGCTGGACCTGTCCGACGCCGAGGTGCAGCACCCTCTGATCCTGACCGGCTGCGAGTTCGAGGAGGCGCCCGTCCTCACCGGAGCCCGCACCGGCCTGGTCGACCTCGCGGCTTCCCGGTTACCCGGACTGCGGGCCGCGGATGCCGTGATCGGTGGGGGCCTGCGCCTGGAGGGGTGCCTGATGGACGGCCCGATCCGGCTCGGTGGAGCGCACGTGTCCGGGACGATGGATCTCAGCGACACGGCGATCCACGCGGATCCGGCCGTCCACGCCGACGGCCTGACCGTCAACCGGGACCTGCTGTGCGCGAACGCCGTCATCGACGGTGAGATGCGCCTCGCGGGCGCCAGGATCGGCGGGACGATGACGCTCGACGGCGCGCGGGTCGGGCGGCCGGGCGGCCGCGGCCTCACCGCCGAGGGGATCGTCGTCGACGGCGGATTGTCGGGTCGGCACGGCTTCCTCTCGTACGGCGAGCTGAGCGTGCAGGATGCCCGGGTGGGGCGCCGATGCGAGTTCGGCGGAGCCCGGCTGTCCAACCCCGGCGGCGTCGCCCTGAACGCGGAGAGGCTCACCGTCGAGGGCAGGCTGCACTTCGATGAGGGCTTCGCCGCCGAAGGCGAAGTCCTCCTGCGCGGAGCCCAGGTGGCCGGGCAGCTCTTCTTCCGCCAAGCGACGCTGGCCAATCCGGGCGGACGCGCGCTGAACGCACCGCTGATGGAGCTCGGCGGCGGACTGCGGGCCACACCCGGCTTCGTGGCGACCGGAGCGGTCTTCCTGGACTCGACGCAGGTCCGCGGATCGCTCAACGTCGACGGCGGGAGGCTCTCCAACCCGGGCGCGACGGCGCTCTCACTGCGGCGGCTGGGGGTCACCGGCAGGCTCAGCTGCAGCGAGGGCTTCAGCGCCGAAGGCGAGATCGTGCTCATCAACGCCAAGGTCGAGGGCACCGTGGAGTTTCACGGCGCCGCCCTCAGCAATCCCGGCGGGCGCGCTCTGTCCCTGTGGGAAGTGACCGCGGGCGGTGGCGTCGACTGCTGCGAGGGCTTCACGGCCACCGGAGCCCTCTCGATCAGGAACTCCCGGATCGCCTCCACGCTGTGCTTCGCCGAGACCACTCTCGACGGCGACCTTCACCTGCGTGGCGTCGAAGCGGCCTCGCTGAAGATCGGCCCGGAGACCCTGCTGCTGCGCACCGTCGACCTTCGCCACACCCGGGTCGGCCTGCTCGACGACGTTCCAGACCGGTGGCCCGCTCAACTCCTGATGAACGGCTTCACCTACGACAGCCTGGAGGCGCCCCTGCCCGTCCAGGAGCGCCTTGACTGGCTGGCCAAGGAGGCCTACCAGCCGCAACCGTACGAGCAGCTGGCCGCCGTCTACCGCCGGCATGGTCACGACGAGGCCGCTCGGGACGTGCTGCTGGCCAAACAGCGCCGCCGCCGGACGGGGCAGCGGCTCGGGGCGAGGCTCTGGGGTTACCTGCAGGACTGGACCGTCGGGTACGGCTACCGCCCGTTCCGCGCCGCGCTCTGGCTCGCCGCCCTTCTCCTCATAGGCACGGTCGCTTTCGACGTCCACCAGCCACCGGCCTTCAAACCCGGCGAGGCACCTCCCTTCAGCCCCTTCCTCTACACCCTGGACCTGCTCCTCCCGATCATCACCTTCGGACAGGAGAGCGCGTTCGGCCCGCGTGACCTGCAACAGTGGCTCGCCGCCGCGCTGATCGCCGCGGGGTGGATCCTCACGACTACCATCCTGGCGGGCCTCACCCGCGTACTCTCCCGCCAATAGCCATCGTCGGCTCCTGGAGCTCCGGACGATCCGGCATGACATCCGGCCTGACAGGGAGATGATCGTCCATGGCAGACTGGTGCTCCAGGAAGGTGATCGGCCGAGGTAGGGGTGCCTTGTTACATGGACGAGCCGCCGAGAAGGCGGAGATCGACCGGCTGCTCCAAGCCCTCCGGGAAGGCGGCAGCGGCGCGCTGGTCATCGCAGGTGAGGTGGGCATCGGCAAGTCGGCCCTCGCGGAGTACGCGGCCGAGCAGGCGCGCGGCATGGAGCTGCTGCGCACCACCGGGGTCGAGTCCGAGGCGGAGTTGCCTTTCGCCGGCCTGCATCTCCTGCTCAAGCCGGTGCTCGACCGTGTCGACGCACTGCCGCCCCGCCAGGCGGCCGCCCTGCGCGGCGCCTTCGGACTGGGCGACCCGCCAGGGGAGAACCGGTTCCTGGTCGGCCTCGCCACCTTGACCCTGCTGTCCGATCTCGCCGCCGAGCGGCCCCTGCTGTGCCTGATCGACGACGCGCACTGGCTCGACCGGCCCTCGGCTGAGGCGCTGACGTTCACCGCGCGCAGGCTCGGCTCGGAGGGCCTTGCCCTGATCTTCGCCGTCAGAGACGGCGAGGGGGACCTGCAGACGCTGGGGATGCCCGGGTTGCGTCTCGGTGCCCTGGCACGGCCGGAGTCCGCCGCGCTGCTCGCCGAGCACGCGCCCGACCTGGCGCCGCACGTGCGGGACCGGCTCCTGGACGACGCCGAGGGAAACCCGCTCGCCCTCGTCGAGCTGCCGAGACGGCTGACGCCGGAGCAGCGCGCGGGAAGCCTGTTCCCACTCGACATCGGGCACGGCGTGCTCCCGCCGGCCGGTCGTGTCCGCCTGGCGTTCGAGAGCAGGATCGACCGCCTGCCCGAACCGTCCAAGGCCATCCTGCTCATCGCCTCCGCCGACACCAGTGGCGAGCTGGAGCCGATCCTTCGTGCCGCCGCCATGTTCGGGGCTTCTGTCGCCGACCTGGATCCGGTCCAGGCGGCCGGCCTGGTCACCCTGGACGGCCGGAAGGTGATGTTCCGGCACCCGCTCATCCGGACCGTCACCCTGCAGGCCGCTCCGTTCGGCCGCCGGATCGCGGCGCACCGGGCACTGGCCGCCGCGCTGATCGGCGACCGGGACGGCGACCGGCGCGCGTGGCACCTGGCGGCGGCCGCCACCGGACCGGACGATCAGGCCGCGGCCGAGCTCGAAGACGCGGCGGAACGGGCGCGCGCCGCCAACGGCTACGCGGCGGCCGGCGCCGCCTACGAACGCGCGGCCGAGCTGACAGGCGAGATCCCGGCGCGGGCGCGCCGGCTGGGCGCGGCGGCGGCACTGGCCGTCGCGTCCGGCCGGCTCGATCGCGCCGTCACCCTCGCCGAAGCCGCCGCGGATCTCATGGGAACGCCGTCGGCGCTGGCCGAGCTCGACCGTGTCCGGGCCGTGGCCGAGGCCCAGCGCGGCTCCCCGGAAGAGGCGGGCCACCTGCTCATCACCGGTGCCGAACGCATCACCGGGACGGATCCGGGCAAGGCCGCCGCGATGCTGGTGGAGGCGATCCGGGGCGCGCTGCTCGCCGGCAGCCCAGCCGTGGCCGGGCGGTCGGTCGGCCTGCTCCGCCGCTTGTCCGCTCCCCCCGAATCCTTCGCCTTCCGCTTCGGCACGGCCATGTCGGAGGTGGTGGACTTCTTCATCGGCCGGCAGCCGGAGGACTTCGCGGCCGCCCGCACGGCCATCGCGGAGGCACGCCGCACCCCCGGCGGCGAATGGAGCGACATGCTGAGCGCCGCCTGCCTCGCGCTCGCCATGGGGGACAGCCCGGCCTCCGCCGAACTGGCCGGCCGGCTCGTGGATGAGTACCGCACGCGCGGCATGGTAGAGCTGCTGCCCGGGGCGCTGGAGCTACGCGCTCAGGCCCGGCTGTTCCTGGGGGAGTGTCGTGACGCGCTCATCGACGTCTCGGAAGGCTTTCAGGTGGCCGCCGACATCGGGCGCGACCAGGGGTCCGGCCGGCTGACCGCGATCGCCGCGATGCTCGCCGCGCTCAGCGGTGAGGAGGAGCGCTGCCAGGAGCTGGCGGAGCAGGCGGTGCGGTTCGGCGAGTCCCGGGGGCTGCGCATGAGCGCCGCCATGGGGACGTGGGCGCTCGGGCTGCTCGACCTCGGCCTCGGCCGCCACGAGACCGCGCTGGAGCACCTTCGCGGGCTGTCCCGCGGACCGCACCACCACGCCCTGGTGGAAGTCCTGGCCGCGGAGGACGTCATCGAGGCGACGGTGAGGACCGGCAGCGGCGCAGCCGCGGCGGAGAGCCTTGGCCGGCTTCGGGAGTGGGCGTCCCACGTACGGCAACCCTGGGCAGATGCCGTCGTGCTGCGCTGCCGTGCCCTGACCGGCACCACGCGGGAGGCCGAGCAGCTCTTCCAGGCGGCCCTGCGCCTCCACGACAAGGCCGAGCACCCTTTCGCGCAGGCCCGCACGGAGCTGTCGTACGGGGAGTGGTTGCGGCGCGCCCGCAGGCGCGGCGAGGCACAGCACCTGCTCAGGGACGCGATGGACCGGTTCCAGCGGCTCGGAGCCGCCCCCTGGGCGGCCCGGGCGCTCGGCGAGCTGCGTGCCAGTGGTGACGTCACCGTTCCGCGCAGCCGTGCCGCCGACCGGCTCGGCGGTCTCACCCCGCAGGAGCTCCAGGTCGTACGGCTGGCCGCGCAGGGCCGGACGAACCGGGAGATCGCCGAACAGCTGTTCCTGAGCGTGCGGACGGTCGGCTCCCACCTCTACCGCGCGTTCCCCAAGCTCGGGGTGTCCTCGCGCGACGAGCTGGCCGGCATCGTCCGCACCGACTGAGGACCGCCGGGACGGCATACCCAATCGCGGCCGTGAGATGACTCAACCGGCCCGGAATCCACTCCCGCCGATGACTGATTCGCGAACGCGCGGCCGAGCGTACCGTGGGCTCGTTTGCTGATCTTGTGCCCACATCAGTGCTGGTGGCCCGGCGCGTCGCGCCGGTGCCGCAGCGTGCGCGCGAAAGAAGGTGCCGGTGTTCCGAAGGCTGGTCGCCGC
The DNA here is from genome assembly GCF_053603495.1 of Nonomuraea sp. NPDC004186. Classification (NCBI taxonomy): domain Bacteria; kingdom Bacillati; phylum Actinomycetota; class Actinomycetes; order Streptosporangiales; family Streptosporangiaceae; genus Nonomuraea; species Nonomuraea sp. NPDC004186. The sequence goes on from NZ_JBSGFQ010000051.1 coordinate 35,727, forward strand.
CACGGCGGCGGGGATTGTCTGCGCGTCGATGCTCACGGGTTTCGACGTCCAACGAGCGGGGCCGGTGGCACACGCCGCCGAGCCCGAGCCCAAGGCGGGAACCGACGGGCAGGCCCGCGCACTCGCCCGCCGCACCGGCCGCGAGGCGGAGATCCTCGCCAGGCGAGGAGAGTCACGGGAGGTCTTCGCGAACCCGGACGGTTCGTACACGGCCGTCGAGCACCTGCGTCCGGTCCGCGTGCGCCAGGGTGATCACTGGGTGGATCCCGACACCACCATGGTCCGCAGGGCCGACGGATCGATCGGGCCACGCGCGTCCACCGTCGAGCTGGCGGTGTCCGGCGGCGGCGACGCGCCGCTCGTGCGGATGTCCCGCGCCGGCCGGTCCATGGAGCTGACGTGGCCGGGCGGACTTCCCGAGCCTGAGCTGCGGGGAGACTCGGCGGTCTACCACGACGTGTCGAAGGACGTCGACCTGGTCGTGCGTGCCGACACCGACGGCTTCGCCCACACCCTGGTGGTCAAGACCCGCGAGGCGCTGTCCGGTGGCGCGCTCGCCACGCTGCGCCTGGGCATCGCGGGTGCGGGGCTCACCGTCCGGAAGGAGGCGGACGGACGGCTGCGCGCCGTCGACCAGGCCGCGGGCGGCCCGGTCTTCGAGGCGCCCGGGGCGATCATGTGGGACTCCACCGAGCCCGCGGGGGCGGCGCCGGATCGGGCGTCCCGCGCCGGGGACGACCTGGCGGACGGTCCGTCGCCCACGTCGAAGGTGGCCGACCTCGGGACGGCGGTGGACGGGCAGGGCTTCACGCTCACCCCGGACGCGCGGCTGCTGAACGCCCCCGACACGACGTTCCCCGTCTACATCGACCCCGTGTGGAAGACCGTCAAGGCATCCGCCTGGGCGTACGTGTCACGCAGTTACCCGAGCACCTCGTTCTACAAGTTCGGCGGCAAGCCGGACGCCGGACTCGGCCACTGCGCGGGCGACGCCAAGTGCGCGCCGTCCGACGTCAAGCGCCTCTTCTACCGCATGTCGACCAGCGCGTACGCGGGCAAGCACATCATCTCGGCCGACTTCGTGGCCAAGGAGACCTGGTCCTACTCCTGTGACGGCCGCACGGTGCAACTGTGGCGCACCAAGGCGTTCGTCGACGGGTCGACCTGGAACTCCACCGACGACAACTGGATCGACCATCTGGACACCCGCGACGTGGCCAAGGGGTGGTCCTCCGACTGCCCGGGCGGCGACGTGGAGTTCGACGCCACCAAGGCCGTGAAGGACGCCGCCGCCTTCAGGTGGTCCACGACGACGTTCGGGCTGCGGGCCGGCTACGAGAGCGACCCGTACGGCTGGAAGAGGTTCGCCGACGACGCCTACCTGCGCGTCAACTACAACACCCCGCCGCCCCAGCCGAAGATGAGCGACCTGGCGATGAAACCGGGCGGCAAGTGCGTCCGCAGCCCCGCTCCGGCCGTGCGCGTGCCCCCGACCCTGCTGGCGGTGCTGCGCGACCCGGACTCCGGGGACGCCAAGAAGGTGTACGCGGAGTTCGCCGCCGGCTGGGACGGCGCGCGCCGGTGGACCTCCGCCAAGATCGGGCCGAAGACCAGCGGGTCGACCTTCCAGGTCACGTTGCCCGCGTCCATCCCCGAGAAGAAGACGATCGACTGGGCCGTACGGACCTGGGACGGCTACCAGTACAGTCCGTGGAGCTACGCGGGCGACGCGACCTCCTGCTATTTCACCTACGACAAGGGCTGGCCGGCGTCCCCGACGGTGACCTCCACCGTTTATCCGGAGTCCGACCCGGATAACGACGACGACCCCTGGTACGACGGCGTCGGCCGCTACGCGACCTTCACCGCGGACGCCCCGGACGCCGACGTGACGAAGTACTGGTTCGGGATCAACGAGAACGCCACCCAGGCCATCGAGCTCAAGCCGGCCACGCCCGGCGGGCCGGTGACGATCCAGGTCGCCCCCGACCACGCCGGCATCAACTTCGTCACCGTTCAGGCGTTCGACGCGGCGGGCAACGCCAGCGAGCGGGCTTACTACGCGTACCGGGCCAAGGCGGGAGCTTCGGCCCGGGCGGAGTGGGCACTGGACGACCCCGTCGACTCCACGCAGGTCGCCGATGCCACGGGCAGGTTCCCGGCCACGGTCGAGGGAGGCGTGACGCTGGGGGTGCAGGGCGTCTCCAAGACGGCGATGCAGCTCAACGGCACCACCGGCAACGCGGTGACCGCCGGGCCGGTGGCCGACACCGCCACCAGCTTCGCGGTGTCGGCGTGGGCACGGCTTCCGGAGGACAAACCCGATCACGCGGGCATGATCGCCAGTCAGAACGACTCCGTACGGACGTCGTTCGAGCTCTACTACTCGTCCTCCTACGACCGGTGGATCTTCAACCGGAACACCGGGAACGACGCGAGCGCCACGACCGTCCGGGCGCAGTCCGCCACCGCTCCGCAGGGAGGGGAGTGGGCGCACCTCGTCGGCGTGTACGACTCGGTCGCCAAGCAGATCAAGCTGTACGTCAACGGCAAGCTCGCGTCCACGACGGCGTTCACCACGCCGTGGAAGGCCGCCGGACCGGTGCGGATCGGCGCCGGGTCCTCCAACGGGGCGCTGGCATCCTTCTTCCCCGGCGAGATCGACGACGTGCGGATCTTCGACCGCATCCTCACCCCTGAGGAGATCGGTGACCTGTTCACCCAGCACCCCATCGTGAACGCCCGCTGGAAGCTGAACGACTCGGCCTCGGCGGTCCGCCCGAGCACCGCGTACTGGAAGCTGGACGAGGCGGCGGGCGCCGGCCGCGCCGAGGAGGTCACCGGAACCCATCCGGCGGGCAAGGTCGGCGGCGTCACCTTCGGCACCGCGGGCAAGTACGGCAACGCGGCGCGCGCCGACGGCACGACCGGCTATCTCAAGACCGCCGGGCCCGTGCTGGACACGGGCAAGAGCTTCTCGGTCACGGCCTGGGCGAAGCTGGCGGCCACCAAACCGGCGCACGCCGGGATCATCGCCACGCAGACCGACTCGGTGAAACCGTCGTTCGAGCTCTACTACTCGTCCTCCTACGACCGGTGGATCTTCAACCGGAACACCGGGAACGACGCGAGCGCCACGACCGTCCGGGCGCAGTCCACGACGGTCCCGCAGGGTGGCGTGTGGACGCACCTGGCGGGGGTCTACGACGCCGCCGCCAAGCAGATCAAGCTGTACGTCAACGGCAAGCTCGCGTCCACGACGGCGTACACCACGCCGTGGAAGGCCGCCGGACCGGTGCAGATGGGCGCCGGCTCCTACAGCGGCTCGCCCTCGTCGTTCTTCCCAGGGGACATCGACGAGGTTCGGATGTTCGACCAGGTCATCAGCGACTCGGAGATCGCCGCCATGGCCTCCGGCTCACCGCTGACGATCGCGGCGGACGACGCCGGCGCGGGACGGCACGTCACCCTGTACGGCAATGCCCGGATCGACCAGGCCGCGGGCTGGGTGGGCACCCCGCCCGGCGCCCTCGTCCTGGACGGCAACGGCGATTACGCGGCCTCCGCCGGCCCCGTCGTGCGCACCGATGACAGCTTCACCGTCGTCGGCTGGGTGACCACGGCCGGTCGGCCGAGCCGGGCTTCGGCGATCTTCAGCCAGGAGGGCTCCGTGAACAGCGCCTTCACCCTGCGCTACCGGCCCGACTCGACGGACCCGGCCAATGCGGGCGGCTACGAGATCGAGATGCCCGACAAGGACGTGACCGGTCCGAATCGTCCCACCGCCCAGCACTCCGCCTTCCAGTCAGGCCTGGAATGGGACCACGTGGCGATCGTCTACGACGCCTTCCAGGACCAGATGAGGCTCTACGTCAACGGCGAGCCGGAGCAGACCGAGGACCACGTGTCGTGGCGGTACAACGTGCTCGGGTTCAACGCGGGCAAGGGGCTGCAGCTCGGCCGGACCAAGACGGACGGCGCGTACGGCGAGTACTGGCCGGGTGTGATCGACGACGTGTGGGCCTTCCAGGGGATCGCGACCGACGAACAGATCCAGATGCTGGCAGGCGGCACGGAACTCCCCACCGACACCGGCCCCTGAGCGGGCCGGACCACGGCACGCGCCCCCCGGGCGCGACCACTTCACGAACTCTTCTCCGCCGCTGCGGCGAGCATGCCGCGCGGTGATCAGCAGTCCGGAGGATGCAGATGGGCAGGTCCAAGAGCCCCGGCAGGCTCACACGTCACCTCGCCGCGTTGTCGGCGGTGGTGCTCGCCGCCGGCACGCTCGTAGCGGTACCCGAACAGGCGTCGGCGGCTCCCAGGAAGGAGCCGCCCGGCGTCGGGAAAACGGAGCGGGTGGTCGCCGGGCGGCCACTGAAAGCCGTCGCCCGCAAGCCCGATCCCGCGGCTGGCGGAGCGACCACGCCGGCGGCGCAATGGCCTCGGCCCGGCGCCGCCGAGTCCGAGGTGCCGGCCGCGGCGCAGGAGAAGCGCGCGGGTGACCTCCCGGTGTGGGTGCGCGCGCCGCGCGGCACGGACAGGAGCGTCGCGCCCGCCGCGAGCAAGGTCAAGGTCCAGGTCATGGATCGCGCCGCCGGCGAGCGCGCCGGCGTGGACGGAGTCGTGTTCGGCGTGACGGCGGACGGCTCGGTCGGGGTGGAGCTCGACTACTCGGGCTTCGCGGGCGCGTACGGCGGCTCCTACGGCAGCCGGCTCCGGCTGGTGCGCCTGCCCTCGTGTGCACTGACCACGCCGTCGAACCCCGAGTGCCGGACCACGACCCCGGTGGCCTCGCACAACGACACGGAGCGCAAGAGACTCTCCACCGACGTCGCCTCGCCGCCGGCCTCGCCATCGGCAGCGGCGAGCGCGGGCGGTCAGACGGTGCTCGCCGCGGTCGCGGGCGACTCCGGCGACAAGGGCGACTACTCGGCCACCAAGCTCTCCTCCTCGGCGACGTGGTCGGTGTCGGAGCAGTCCGGCGACTTCTCCTGGTCCTACCCGATACGGGTGCCGCCCGTGCCCGGCGAGCTGACCCCGAAGGTCGGGATCTCCTACTCCTCCGGCGCCATGGACGGCCGCACCTCCAACACCAACAACCAGCCGTCCTGGGTGGGCGAGGGCTTCGACTACTGGCCCGGCTACATCCAGCGCGGGTACAAGCCCTGCGCCGACGACGGCGCGCCCAAGGACGAATGGGGCACCCCGCCGGGCGACCAGTGCTGGGCGTACGACAACGCCGCCATCAGCTGGAACGGCAACGGCGGAGAGCTCGTCCAGGCCGGTGACGGCACTTGGCGGTTGAAGAACGACGACGGCACCCGCGTCGAGCGGCTGAAGGACACCGGCACCGCCAACGGCGACGGCGACGGCGAGTACTGGAAGCTGACCACCCCGGACGGCGTGCAGTACTTCTTCGGCCTCAACCGGCTGCCCGGCTGGAGCTCCGGCAAGCCCGAGACCGGTTCGGCCTGGACCCAGCCCGTCTTCGGCGACGACGCCGGCGAGCCCTGCCACGGCGACACGTTCGCCAAGTCCTGGTGCCAGCAGGCCTACCGGTGGAACCTCGACTACGTCGTGGACCCGCGCGGCAACGCCATCACCTACTTCTACAAGCAGGAGGACAACCGCTACGGCCGCAACCTCGAGCCGGCCGACGACACCCCGTACGTCAGGGGAGGCTGGCTCGACCGCATCGAGTACGGCCGCCGCGCGGACTCCCTCCTCACCGGCAACGCCCCGGCACTGGTCGTCTTCCGCGTGTCCGAGCGCTGCCTCGGCGACGCCCCCGCGTGCGCCCCGGACAAGATCGACAACACTCCGCTGAACTGGCCCGACGTCCCCTGGGACCTCGACTGCGCGGCCGGTACGGAATGCAAGGGCACCCACGGCGCGCTCACCCCCACGTTCTGGTCGCGCAAGCGGCTCATCGAGGTCAAGACCCAGGTGCAGAAGGCCGACGGCACCTACCGCGACGTCGAGTCGTGGACGCTCGACCACGACTGGGGCGACGCGGACGTCGACCGCGCGCTGCTGCTGAAGTCGATCAAGCACACCGGCCTCGCCTCCGGCACGGCCATCACGCTGCCGCTGGTGACGTTCAACCACGTCCAGCTGGCCAACCGCGTCGACAAGCAGGGCGACGACATCGCGCCGTTCGTCAAGTACCGGCTCGGCGCGATCTACGACGAGTCCGGCGGCCAGATAGACGTCAACTACTCCGACAAGGACTGCACACTCGGCTCGCTGCCGAAACCGGAGACCAACACCCGCCGCTGCTTCCCCGTGAAGTGGACGCCCCCCGGTTACGAGGACCCGATCCAGGACTGGTTCCACAAGTACGTCGTCACCCGGGTCGTCCGGTCGGACCGGACCGGCGGCGGGCCCGACATGCTGACGTCGTACGACTATCCCGAGGGAGCGGCCTGGCACTTCGACGACGACGACGGCATCACCAAGGAGAAGTACAAGACCTGGTCGCAGTGGCGAGGTTACGGGCGCGTCCAGGTCACGACAGGCGGGTGGAACGACCCCCGCTCCCTCACCGAGCACCTGTATCTCCGCGGCATGGACGGCGACCGCCTGAACGCCGACGGCGGTGCCAAGAGCGTCAAGATCTCCGACGGCGAAGGCGGCGAGCACGTCGACCATGACGCCCTGGCGGGCTTCGAGCTGAAGAGGACGGAGTTCGCCGGACCAGGCGGCGCGGTGGAGGTCAAGACCGTCAACACCCCGTGGCGGCGGCAGACGGCGAGCCGTACCCGCAGCTGGGGGACGGTCACCTCCAACCTCGTCAACGTCGCCAAGACCCACACGTGGACGGCGCTCGACGGCGGCAAGTGGCGCGAGACGGAGAGCTCGGTCACCTATGAGCCGACTGCCGGACTCGTCACGCAGACCGACGACGAAGGCGACGTGTCCACGAACGCCGACGACCGGTGCGTCCGCGTCAGCTACGCCCAGGACGACAAGCGGTGGATGCTGAACTTCCCCTCCGGGTCGGAGACCGTCTCGGTGAGCTGCTCGGTCACTCCCGACCGTTCGAAGCAACTGCTGGAGGCCGAGCGCTCCTCCTACGACGGCGGAGCCGTCGGCGCGGCCCCGGTCAAGGGCCTGCTCACCAAGAGCGAGGAGATCGCCGCCCACGACGGCACGAAGGCGACGTACGTGGCGGCGGAGACCTCCACGTACGACTCCTACGGGCGCGACCTCACCTCCAAGGACGCGGCGGGCAACGTCACCACCACCGTCTTCACCGACACCGCCGGGCTGACCACCGAAGTGCGGGTGACCGGGCCGCCGGCGAAACCCGGTGACGAGACCACGGCGCACGTCATCCGCGAGGAGCGCGACCCGGCCTTCGGCCTGCCGACCGCCAAGGTGGACGCCGACGACAAGCGCACCGACCTCCAGTACGACGCCCTGGGCCGCCTCGGTGCGGTGTGGCTGCCCGACCGGTCCAAGCAGGCCAAGCAGACGCCCAACCTGGAGTTCAGCTACCGGATCGCCGACGGCCAGATCATCGCGATCGGCACCCGTCGGCTGACCGCCGAGGGCGACCAGACCGCGCCGACGTACGAGCTGTACGACGGGTGGCTGCGACTGCGCCAGGTTCAGGACCCGGGTCCCGGGGGCGGGCGGCTGATCGCCGACACCCTCTACGACTCCCGCGGCAACCTCGCCCGCGAGTACGGCCAGTACTACTCGACCGGCGCTCCTTCGACGACCCTGTTCGGCCCCTACGAGGGCAACGTCGAGTCGCAGACGGCTCACGACTACGACGGCCGCAACCGGGAGACGGTCCGGCGCTTCCTGGTGGGGAACGGGGAGACCCGGGAGAAGTGGCGCACCACGACGGCCTATGCGGGCGACCGGACCTCGGTGACCCCGCCGGCGGGTGCGACGGCGTCGACCTCCGTCTTCGACGCCCGCGGCCGGCTCGTCGAGCTGCGCCAGTACCGCGGCGGCACCCCGGCGGGCGCCTATGACGCGACCGTCTACACCTACACCCCGATGGGCGACCGGGCGACCGTGAAGGACGGCGTCGGCAACACCTGGACGCACCACTACGACCTGCGGCGGCGGGAGATCCAGACCGACGACCCGGACAAGGGAACCACCAAGTACACCTACGACGACCTCGACCGGGTCACCTCGATCGAGGACGCCCGGCACCGGAAGGTCTTCACCACCTACGACGCGCTGAGCCGGAAGACCGAGGTCCGGGAGGGCGCGGCGGACGGGCCCGTCATCACGGCCTGGGTCTACGACACGGTCCGCAAGGGCCAGCTGTCCAGCGCCACCCGCTACACCGACGGGCAGGCGTACACGACCGCGGTCAACGCCTACGACAGCCTCGACCGGGTGATCCGCACCACCGTGACGATCCCCGCGTCCGAGGGCAAGCTGGCCGGGAGCTACCAGTTCGACAACCGCTACAAACTGGACGGCACGACGCAGTCGACGAGCTTCCCCGACTCCGGCGGCCTCGCGGCCGAAACCGTCGTCTACGGCTACGACGAGCTGCGCAGGCCGACGACCACCTCGGGCCTCACCCCGTACGTGACCAGGTCCACGCACAGCCTGACCGGCAAACCGGAGCAGTACGAGCTGTCCACCGGCGGCAAGAAGGCGTGGCTCACCTACTCCTACGAGTTCGGCACCCAGCGACTGCACTCCTCCAGGACCGACCGTGAGGAGGTCGCGGGGGTGGACCGCGCGGCCACGTACGGATACGACCCGGCCGGGAACATCACCATGATCTCGGACGTCTCGCGCGACGGCACCGACACCCAGTGCTTCGCCCACGACTACCTGCGCCGGATGACCGAGGCCTGGACCCAGGGCACGCCGTCGTGCGCCGGGACGCCGGCGGCCGGCGTGGTCGGGGGCGTGGCGCCGTACTGGCAGTCGTTCACCTACGACCCGACCGGCAACCGTACGAAGGAGGTCCAGCACGGTGTCGGCGGTGCCGCCGACACCGTCCGCTCCTACACCTACCCCGCGCCGGGGGCGCCCCGGCCGCACGCTCTCTCCTCGCTCACCCAGACCGGCGGCGCCGGGGCGCGGTCCGACACCTACACCTACGACGACATCGGCAACACGCTGAGCCGCCACGACCAGAGCCTGGAGTGGGACGTCGAAGGACGGCTCAGCAAGACCACCGAGGGCGGGAAGGCCACCTCCTACGTCTACGACGCCGACGGCAACCGGCTCATCCGCCGCGACCCAGCCGGGGCCACCCTGTACCTGCCGGGGATGGAGCTGCGCCTGGACAACGTCACGGCCAAGGTCGAGGCCACCCGCTACTACGTCCACGACACGGTCGCCGTCGCGGTCCGCACCCCGAAGGGTGTCACCTTCCTGGCAGCCGACCAGAACGGCACCGGCGAACTCGCGATCGACGCCGCCACGCAGCAGCTGTCGCAACGCCGCTTCACCCCCTTCGGCCATCGGCGCGGGACCTCGATCGGCACCTGGCCGGGAGAGCGCGGCTTCGTCGGCGGCACCGACGACCCGACCGGCCTCACCCATCTCGGCGCCCGCGAGTACGACCCGGCGACCGGCAGGTTCATCAGCGTCGACCCGATCATCGACTCGCAGGACCCGCAGCAGATGAACGGCTACGCCTACGCCGGCAACAGCCCCGTCACCTTCACCGACCCGGACGGGAAGATCTTCCACGGGCCGTTCCACCCGCCATTCCCGCCCGGCGGGGGCAGCGTCGGAGACTGGATCGACCGCGTCCACGGCGGTAGCAGTAAGGGCCATCAGGGGGGTAACGGCAACGGCGGTCAGGGCGGTAGCGGTCATCGCTCCAATCCGGCCCGCGGCGTGTACTTCGTGGCCAAGGCGTCCGTGGGCGCTGCCTGCGGGCTCAGCATGCCCCTCCAGAACTTCTGCCAGAACGCCGTGGAGGGCGTCGACCCCCGCAAGTTCGACGGGCTGAGCTGGCTCCTGCTCGGCCTGGGCGCCGCGGCGGACGGCTTCGACTCCCGGGCAGGGCGGTCGGCGATCATCGGGCTCCGCAATTACGACAGGATCAGGAAGACGGGTTCGGCGTTGATACTGGGCAACCGGAACCGCTGGCTCAACCGCGGTGCGCGCCTCTGGTACAACGGCGATGCCAACCGCGCCCTGGCCCGCGGGATCAAGTGGGGAAGGCGTCTCAGCAAGGCCGGCAAATTTCTGGGCGTAGTCGGCTACGGGCTCGAATTCGGCGTCACGGCTTACGAACAGTACGAGGAAGACGGGGGTTCCGACCTCACCAAGGGGGAGCGGCTGGGCCGCGCCACCCTCCGCGGCGGAACTGTGGCGACCAGCGCGGCCCTCGGAGCGAGCGCGGGGGTCGGATTGTGCCTGCCCGGCGCGGCGATCGCGGTGGCCTGCGGCGCGGCGGGTGGCTATGTCGGCGGCCTGATCGGCGGGCTCGCCGCCGACACCGTGATCAAGACGTACGACAAAGTGAAGTCAGGCTGGTCGAAGGTCAAGAACACATGGAACAAGATTTTCTGAGCGGGCCGGACACCTAGCTCACGTGGAGGCCCGGAGCGCGACCGTCGCACGGTTCCGCTTCGGCCCTCCATGACACCATGCGGCGTTCGGCGCGGCGCCGAGGGCGGCCGTGGGGATCGCGGTGGTGGCGCTCGCGATCCGGGGTGGTCGACATCGGGGCTGGGGGCGCGGGTGAAGTTGAGTAGGGCATACTCAGGCGATCGCGGCGCGAGGGCGCGACGGTGGAGCCATGCTCGCCCTACGCGCCCGCCGTCTCTTCGACGGCCAGGAAATGCGCCACGACCAGGTGGTGATCGTCGAGGATGGCCGCATCACCGGCATCACCACCGAGGTGCCGGCCACGGTCGACCTGGGTGATGCCACGCTGCTGCCCGGACTCATCGACTGCCACGTCCACCTGGCCTTCGACGCGAGCCGCGACGTCGTGGCGATGTTGGAACCGCCGGGGCTCGCCGACCGGATGCGGCAGGCCGCGCGGCAGCACCTCGCGGCCGGGGTGACGACCGTACGCGACCTGGGGGACCGGGACTACCTGGCGCTCGGGCTGGACCTCGGGCTCGACGGGCCGGAGATCCTCTCCGCCGGGCCGCCGATCACCACTCCCAGGGGGCACTGCTGGTTCCTGGGCGGTGAGGCGGCGGGGGAGCACGGGGTGCGCGAGGCCGTACGGGAACGGGCGGCGCGCGGCGTCCACGTGATCAAGATGATGGTGACGGGCGGCGAGATGACGCCAGGCACGCACTCTCACCTGCTCCAGTACGGCCTCGCCGAGCTGAGGGCGGCGGCCGACGAGGCCCACGCGCACGGCCTGCCGATCACCGGGCACGTTCACTGCGCGGAGGGGATCGCGCATGTCCTGGACGCCGGGTTCGACTCGATCGAGCACTGCTCGTTGAGGAGCCGATGGCCGCGCGCCGCCTCGCTGACCAGCTTGTCGCTGCGCCTTCGCGCTCCTCCGATGTCCGCGCCAAGGCCTTCTCGTAGATGTCGATTGACAGGTCATGTCCGCCGGCCCGCGTCCCTGCTCGAGTCCGCGTCATCCGTCTGGTTCGTCGCCGGTGCACGGATGCCGACCACGCACGCACCCGCCAGGATCAGCACACAACCAGCCAATTGCGGCATGGTCGGCCTCTCACCCAGCACCGCCGCGCCCAGCGCCACAGCGCCCACCGGGGTGAGCAGCAGCAGGATCGCCCCCAGGTAGCTGGGCAGCCGCGGCGAGCAGATCGCCACCAGCAACCAGCCCAGCACCTGCCCGAACAGGGCCACCCCCGCCAGCCATCCCACCGAGGCCCACCCGGGAGACCATTCGATCCCCTGCCACGCCACCCCAGCCGCCAACGACCCGGCCACGCCTTCACGGTAGGCCGCCGACGCCGCCCCCGCCTGGGTCGTCCACGACCGCACCGCAGCCCTGCCGGGTGTCCGATCTCGGCGCTGTGTGCGGTGACCCTGCGGAAGAGCCGCTCAGTTGAAGCAGTCCTGCTTCTTCAGGGCCATGCCGAACTCCGTGACCTTGCCGTGCAGGACGGTGAAGGAGTAGTAGGCCTTCGTGTTGCCCGGCACCGTGGTCACCCAGAAGCCGTGCGTGTCCTGCTTGAGGTGCGGGTAGACCTTCTTCAGCTGCGACTTGGCCGTCCCGGCCGCCACGCCTTCGGGAGTCTTGGCGGCCTTGGGCGCGAAGAAGGCGGCCACACCCAGCTTCGGCGAGATGTACAGGCCGACGTTGTCCTTGCCGGTCGGATACTTCTTCAGGTCCCAGCCCGAGCAGCCGTCGGTGCCGCCGTCGATCTTCTTGGTGATCCCGGCCGCTTTGGCCTGCTTGAGCGACATGCCGAGCTTCAGCCCGCCGAAACCGTTCGGACCGACAACCGGCTTGGTCTGGGCGAGGGCGGGGGTGGCGGCGAGCGTCAGGGTGGCGGCCACGGTGATCATGAGCTTCATCATGGTTGGTATGACGACCGCGAAGCGCCCAAGGTTCTGAGTAGACCTTACTCATGTGCGTCCCGCGAGGTCACTTCATCCTGGCAGCATGCGCTTACTCACAGTGTTATCCCTGATCGCGCTCAGCCTGGTGGTGGTCGGCACACCCGCCGCCCAGGCCAGTACGGGCGTCACGCTCCGGCTCACGATCAACAAGATCCACCAGATCGAGAGTCCCGACAACGGCACGGGCAACTACTTCCCCGAGATCCGCATCGGGAACGGCGACCTGCAGCGCAGGAGCGCGGTGGAGGACGACGACTTCGATCCCAGCGCGTTCGACCCGCCGTGGATCTTCACCCAGGACGTACAGGTCCCGGACGACACCACCAAGGTGCCGATCCTCATCCGCCTCTGGGACGAGGACGGCGGCCTCAACGGCGGCGACGACAAACTGGACATCAGCCCGCAGAACCAGGACGACGACCTCGAGCTCCAGTACGACATCGGCACCGACACCTGGACCGACCCCGGCGACCTGCTCACGCCGGGCCAGACCTACGTGGAGGGCGACGGCGACCCCAACTTCCCCAACGCGCACGACGGCAAGCGGGCGGGGATCGGCTTCAGGATCGAGCGGACCAGCGGCCCGCTGCCCGACATCGACGGCGACGGCATCCCCGACGTCATCGAGCGCTTCGGCATCCGCAACCCCGACGACTCGATGAGGTTCGACCTGAAGCAGCTGGGCGCCAACCCCTGCCGCAAGACGGTCATCGTGTGGATCGACTGGATGACCGGCGACTCCCAGCACTCCCACCGGCCCAAGGACGCCGCGCTCCAGGAGCTCAGGCGCGCCTTCGAGGACGGCCCGGCCACGGCCACCCAGCCCTGCCCCTACGGCGGCGTCCCGCTGGACGACGGGGTGGACTTCATCCCCATCGTCGGCACGGGCATTCCGGAACAGGCCGTGATGACGGAGAAGGACACCGCCTTCGCCAACGCCAGGACGGCCGACCTGCCAGGGCAGCTGGCGCCGTACGCGCACTACACGATCTTCGCCCACGACCTCACCGCCGGCAGCATGGTCTCCGGCCGGTGCTGCGACCCCAGGCGCGGCAACCGCGACTTCATCGTCACGCTCGGCGAGTGGCGCACGTGGTGCGTCGACGGGGGCCCGAACGGCAAGCTGGACTCCACCGTGGTGGGAGACGACTTCCTCAAGGGCAGCCAGATCGGCGTCGGCCCCGACCACGTCTGCAACAGCAAGGTCAAGAAGGGTTCCGACGACATCCAGCTGATGAAGCCAGGCAGCGGTCCGGACGTCGTCTTCTCCGGTACGGCCCGCGACCAGGCCGGCACGCTGATGCACGAGCTGGGACACGCGCTCGGGCTCGCCCACGGCGGCGACACCCGGACCAACTACAAGCCCAACTACCTCAGCATCATGAACTACGCCTACGAGCCGGCCGGAATCCCGACGGGCCTGGACCCGGCGCCCCGCCGCCTGGACTACAGCCAGGGCAGGATGCCCCGGCTCGACCGTGATCACCTCGACGAGAGCAAGGCCATCGGCCCCGGCGACGACTACGCCCGCTGGAAGATCCCCAGCAAGCCGGAGCAGTACGGCCCGGTCGACCCGGCCGTCGACTGGCTGGACTGGAACGTGAACGGGACGGAGGACCCGCCCACGATCGCGGCCGACATCAACTCCGAGGACGACGTGTGCGTCCTGGCGGGCACCAACAACACGATCGACTCCGCCAGGATGGGCGACGACGTCCAGTTCAGCGACGCGATCATCCAGGGGTCCGACAACACGTGCCAGTCGACGCCGCTGGCGGGCAGCGACGACAGGGGCCGCGACCCGATCCTCACCGACTACGACGACTGGGGACACCTGAAGCTCGACGTCTCCAAGCCCGGCGCCGGCGTGGAGTCCGGCCGTGAGATCGACTTCGTGACCGCGGCCAAGATCGAGGCCGGCTTCCAGGACTTCTACACGCCCGACCTGGCCACCACCAAGACCGTCGACAAGGAGTCGGCCGAGCCCGGCGACACCCTCACCTACACGGTCAAGGTGGACAACGTCGGCAAGGGCGGGGCGGAGTCCGTCAAACTCACCGACACGCTGCCCGACGGCACCGCCGTCGCCCGCGACCTGCCCGACCTGGCCGCCGGGGCGAGCCGCAGCGAGACCGTCACCTATGCGATCCCGTGCGCGACCGACGACGCCGCCACGGTCACCAACTCCGCCACCGTCGTGGGCAAGAACGTGGCAGGAGGCGCGGAGGAGGACACTTCCGACAACACCGGCAAGGCCTCGACCACGGTCAAGGCGCCGAAGCTCACCCTGACGGCGAGCGCGACGCCCACCGCCGGCGCGGCCGAGGCCGTGACGACCACGCTGACGGTGAAGAACACCGGAGGCGCGAGCGCCACCGGAGCCAAGCTCACCTACAAGCTGCCGCCCGAGGTGTACTACAGCACGGCCCTCGACAAGGGCGCGGGCCCCAAGCCTGACGCGGTCGACGGCGGCACGCTGACCTGGAACCTGGGCACGCTGGCGGCCGGTTCGACCACGACCGTGGCCTTCAGCAGCCGTTCCAGCCTGCTCGTGGTGGGCGGGACCGTCCTGACCGGGCAGTCGCAGGTCTCCTACGGCAACGCCAAGGGCTGCTCCTACACCCCGGCCACGGCGACCTCCACCAGCACCGTGACCGAGACCGCGCCGAGCAGGGACCCGCGCCCGCAGGGCATCTGGCTGGCCTTCCCCTCGATGCGGACATCGGAGCTGCTGGCCAGGGTCCAGGCCACCGACACCCGCTTCGACGGGATCGACGGCTCGACGCCCGACGGCCAGCTGTCCCAGCACGAGGTGGCGGCCGCGTTCACGCTGCCGCTGCTGCCGCCGCGCAACCTCCGCGCCGAGCTGCTGACCACGTACTTCAACGTGGGCAGCAGGCGGATCAACGCGGCGACGGCCGTCCGCACGATCACGATCGAGCGGCTGCACCTGCACACGGTCGGCGAGGCCGCCAAGCACGCGCAGCAGACCCTCGCCGATCCCGACCTCATCGGCGTCACGGACGCGATGGTGGCCCTCGTCGAGATCAACACGGGGATCGCCGAGCGATACTGACTCCTATGGAGTTTCAAGAGGTGGTACGGCGGCGCCGCATGGTCCGGAACTACGACCCGGACCGTGCGGTGCCCGCCGCCGTGGTCGACCGGATCCTCGGCAACGCGCTGCACGCGCCCTCCGCCGGGTTCAGCCAGGGCTGGGCGTTCCTGGTGCTGGAGGATCCGGCCGACCGCGAGCGGTTCTGGGAGGCGTCCACCGACGACTCCGAGTGGGGGATGGGGCTGCGGCGGGCGCCGCTGCTGATCGTCGCCCTGTCGCACAAGCAGGCATACCTCGACCGGTACGCCGAGGGCGACAAGGGCTGGGAGGACAGGGACGAGGCCCGCTGGCCGGTGCCGTACTGGGACATCGACACCGGGTTCGCCTCGCTGCTGATGCTGCTGACCGCCGTCGACGAGGGGCTGGGCGCCTGCTTCTTCGGGATCCCGCCGGGCGAGCGGACGAAGGCGTTCAAGGAGGCCTTCGGGGTGCCGGAGGCGTACACGCCGATCGGGGTGATCAGCATGGGATACCGGGCGCAGGACAAGCGCTCGCCCTCGCTGAAGCGCGGCAGGAGGCCGCTGGAGGAGGTCGTGCACCGCGGCTCGTGGAGCGATCGACGCTAGATTCGGGTCGGCACGTCGACGGTTCATGAGTCTGCCCGCCGGGCGGCGAGCTCGTCCTTGGCCGCCGCCTCGATGCTGGTCATGCGAGCCTGAACGTCCTCGAACTGTTCGTTCAGGTACTCGCGCAGCTGCACCAGCGTGGTGCTGACGTCGGGGGCCGGGTGGACCTGCACCGTCGGGCGGCGGCGGCCGACGCCGCGGAAGGCGAACACCGACAGCACGCCCCAGTACAGGACGGCGATGCCCGCGGCGAGCAACTGCCCATCGGCCGGGCTGGCGCTGTAGACCATCGCGACCGTGCCGGCGCCGTACAGGACCCAGGCCAGGCGGGCTCCCCAGGACCGCAGCAGCCAGCAGAGCAGCCACAGGCCCGGCCCGGTCAGCGCCCACGCCGACCAGATCGCTTCGGCTCCGGAGGGCAGGCCGGCGGCGTGGGCGGTGATGTAGTCATGGACCGGCTTGGTGATGACCTCGGTGAGGTGCCAGTCGGCCACCCGTTCCAGCGCCCACGTCAGGCCGGTGGCAAGGCCATGGGCCACGCCGTTGACCAGGCCGGCCAGCACCATGACGACCAGCCACAACAGCGTGACCGAGATGAGGGCCACGATCGAGACGCACACCACGATGACCGCGTACTTTGCGATCTCCGCCTCGCGGGGGTTGTCGGCGAACCGCTCGCTCGCCCACCTCTGGAGGCTTTGATACCGGTCAGCGATCCCATCGGCCACTTTCGCCAGCATGCGAGGCTCCTTCGCCGGGACGGGGGGTTCCAGGTACCCCTCGATGTTCTCCCGAATGTGCAGGCGCCGCCACTCAGGGTGACCACTTTGGCATTTACGGCCGAGGCGTAAGCGGTTCGGCCGGTGCGTCGCCTCGCCGGCCCAGGGTCAGGTGGTGGTCGGGTCGCGGTGGTCGATGGGGGCCTCCAGCAGGGCGCTCGCCGATCGGTGGATCTTCCTGAGTGCGCTGAGGAGATGTTCGCGTTCGGACTCGGTGAGGTCGGCGGTGACCTTTTCCTCGAGCAACCGCCGTTCCTTCTCGATGGGTGCCTGAAGGGCGCGTCCGGCGTCGGTGAGCCACAGCCGGACCAGGCGGTTGTCCCGGTCGTCGCGGCGTCGGGTGAGCAGGCCCGCCGCGGTCATCCGGGTGGCCGCCTTGACCACGTTGGGGGTGGTGACGTTCAGCGCGGCGGCGACCTCGCCCGGGGTGCGGCCGTCCTGTTGCCACAGCACCGCGAGGAGGTGATCTTGCCCCAGGTGCAGCCCGTGGCGTCGCACGGCCGCCTCGGCCGCCGCCCGCAGCGCCTTCGACGTCTTGCTGTGCACGTCCAGGAATTCAGGCACGTCGAGGACCTCCGGTGATGTCGCGAGTGCGGCATGGGGCGATTGACAGCAGATCGTGTACCGGTTAACGTTCCCCTCGATCATTAACCGGTACACGATTTAGGAGTTCTCATGATACTGGTCACCGGTGCCACCGGAAACGTCGGCCGCGAGCTCGTCCGCGAGCTGGACGGGACCGGCGTGCCGTTCCGCGTCCTGGTCCGCGACCCGGCCCGCGCCGCCACCTTGCCCGAACGGGTCGAACGGGTCGTGGCGGACCTGAACGACCCGGCGACGCTGCCGCCCGCCTTCGCCGGAGCGGACCGGCTGTTCCTGCTCACCCCGGGCATCGGCCTCGACCACACCCGGCACGCCGTCGCCGCCGCCCGGTCCGCCGGGGTGCGCCACATCGTGCACCTGTCCTCGTTCAACGTGCTCGGCGACCCCATGCCCGCCATGGGCCGCTGGCACCACGAACGCGAGCAGGCCATCCGGGCGTCCGGCATCCCGGCCACCTTCCTGCGGCCCGGCGGCTTCATGACCAACGCCTTCGACTGGCTGCCCACCGTCCGTGAGGCGGGCTATGTCCTCGATCCGGTCGGCCCCGGCCGGTACGCGCCGATCGACCCCGCCGACATCGCCGCCGTCGCGGCCCTGGCCCTGACCGGTGACGGCCACCAAGGCCAGGAGTACGTCCTCACCGGTGAGGAGCTGTTCACCATCACCGAGCAGGTCAAGATCCTCGCGGCGGCGGCCGGCCGGGAGATCGCGATCCGGGCGGTGACCACGGCGGAGGAGGCCGTCGCCTCCCGATTCCCCAACGGGGCCCCTCCGGCGCTGGCCGAGGCCATCATCGAGGGGTTCCACCTCATGCGCGCCGACACCGCCGGCTTCCGCACCGACACCGTGGAACGCCTGCTTCGGCGCAAGCCCCGCACCTTCGCCGCCTGGTGCGCGCGCAACGCCGGCGCGTTCAGAACCCCCTGATCCGCGTCTCGCCCCCTGCCGGCTCGGCATGGCAAAGCAGCACTAGGCCGGAGTCACGATCTGGATCAGGTTCCCGCAGGTGTCGTCGAAGACCGCCATGGTCACCGGCCCCGCCGCCAGCGGCTCCTGCGTGAACGTCACCCCCAGCCCGCGCAGCCGCTCGTACTCCGCCTGCACGTCCGGGACCTGGAACGAGGCGGCCGGAATGCCGTCGGCGACCAGCGCCTTCTTGTACGGCCCGACTGCGGGGTGCCCGTCCGGTTCCAGCAGCAGCTCCGTGCCCTCGGGGTTCTCCGGCGAGACGACCGTCAGCCACCGGGCCCCGCCCAGCGGGATGTCGTGCTTCTTGATGAAGCCGAGCACGTCGGTGTAGAAGGCGAGGGCCTTCTGCTGGTCGTCCACGAACACGCTGGTGATGTAGATCTTCACGGTGTCTGTCCTTTCCTGGTGATCGGCCACCGTTCGAAGATGGCGGCCAGGGGAGTGGTGTCGAGGTGGTGGAATTTGTACCGCCCCTGCTTGCGCGTGGTGATCAGCCCGGCCTCCTCCAGCACCGCCAGATGCTGGGACACGGCCTGCCTGGTCAGGCTCAGCTGATGTCGGCTCGTCAGGCGGACACAGATCTCGAACAGGGTCTGGCCGTCGTGTTCGGTCAGTTCGTCGAGGATGGTCCGCCGGGTGGGGTCGGCCAGGGCCTTGAAGATGTCGCCCATGCGGCGATGATAGGCAAGTCGTCACTTGCCTGTCAACGCGGAGGTGTCGCGCTGCGCACGGTCCGGCATCGCGTCGCCTGACTGGCCGTTGCGCAGGTCAACCTCGTGATCGGGCCCGGATGCGTGGTGATGCGGCCAGTCCCGATCGCTCGCTTCGGGCCTGCCGTCGTAGGTTCGGGCCAGGTGAGGGATGGGCCAGAGCCCACACCGTGCCCGGATGGTCGTCCTGGGGGAGTGGCGTCGCGTTGGGGCGGGCAGGTGAACGCCTTGAGTAGGTCGGGCAGGTCAGCTGCCGCCGCCCCCGCAACCGCCGCCACCGCAGCCGGACCCGCCACCGCAGCCTGAGGAGCCGCTGCCGCAGCCCGAGGACGAGGAGCCGCTGCCGCAGCTCGACCCGCTGTAGGTCGATCCGCCGCAACCACCGGAATGGGTGCCGCTGCTGCTGCCGGACGTCGACCGCGGCCTGCGTCGAGATGCGGCCCGGGGGATGTAGGTGTCCAGCGCCCTGCTCAGGTCCGTGTCGCGCAGTGCCCAGTGACCGTACAGCGCGACGTACACCGGTCCGTTTCCCGAGCCCGCGGGGTGCGCCTGGCGTACCCGGCCCAGCTCCGCCGCGCCGTCGGCCGTGAGCCTGCCCCGCCTGAACTTCCTGTCGCCGGCGAGCACGCCCACCGCGCCGATCCCGGTGGCCAGCAGGACGAGTACGGTGACCAGCGGTAACGGCGTCGGGCCTGCGGCGAGCACGACCGCCCCTGCGACGACCCCGGCGACCGCCAGGACGGAGATCACCCGCAGCCCGCGGGCCAGCCGCGTGAGCCGTGCGAGACGGGCATCGGTCACGATCAGGCCCAGCTCGGCGACACGGTGCTCCAGCTCTCTCATGGCCGGGCCACCGCCCACGGCCCGGCTCACCAGGAACCTTGACGGGCCGTCGTTCGCCGTGACGGCGGCCAGAGTCTCCCGCTCGACAGGCTCGTCCGTGGCGGATCTCTTGGAGACGGTGTAGAAGCGCGGCCCCCGTGACACGCGCAGCTCCCCGTTTTCGGCCAGGAGCGTGATGGCCGTGTCGACCACTTTCCCGGATCCGCCCGCCAGATAGGCGAGTTCGTAATGATCGAGGTCGCGCGCGCGGGATCCGGCCGCGGCCGCCCGGGTGGCGGCGTGCTCGCGTTTGATCGCGAAGGCGATGGTGACGGTGATCGCCGCCAGGGCCACCGAGAGAATCAGCAGGACAAGGTCCATTACGGCCTCCCTCTGTGCAGCCGATGAGGCTGGTTATCTGAGAGACGCGTAAGGACCTGGAAGAGGTTTCGTTTTGCTCATTTAGATTCCCGGCGCGCGCGGGCCCCTTCGCGCCGCGTGCGCCCGGGGCCCGCGTGTCCGGCTCGGCTCAGGGGCTCAGCAGCGGGGCGCCACGGCGTCGATCTTGCCGCCGAAGTCGTCCTTGTAAACCCTGCGGTAGTCGCCGTCCCGGACGACGCGTGTCTCCTTGCGGTCGGGGACGTGGATCCAGTTGATGAAACATCCGTCGGCGTGTGCCATGAAGGAGCCCACGTTGTCGTGCAGGGCCGGAGGGACGTCCACGTAGCCGTTCCCCGGGTTCCAGCACCACGACGAGCCGGTGTAGTCCCGCCCGCTGTACAGGCAGATGTCTCCGGCCCGGGCCGAGCCGGAGACGGGTGGGGCCGCCGCCGTGGCGGGGGCGGCGCAAGCCAGGATGGCGAGGGCGACGGTGCCGGTAATCGATGCGATGCGCATGCCGCGTGTGCTCGACTTCATTACGGTTTCTCCTCGTGTCGGTGCAGCCTGGAGGGCTTCCAGGACAGCTCCATCACAGGGTGTAACAGATCCGATACGCAGCGCGTCTACCTGGCGGATACAAGATCCGGGCCTGCGGTCGGCAAGAAGTGGCGGCCGCGTCATAGCGGGACGTCGAGCGCGGTGCAGTCGCGCGGTTCTCGCCACAAAATTGTTGACAATCCAAGCAGGTTTATGTGATCAAGGTGTCGTGTGGCAACCCCTTGACGGTTGTCGCCGATATTGTAAACAATCTGTTTCCCAAGATGACCAACGACATTGGGGGACCACGTATGGCGGACCATCCCAAGCCTTCCGCCCGAGCCCGTGAGCTTGTCGCGGGCGCCTACGACATCCACATCCACGTGGCACCCGATGTGATGCGCAGGCGGATAGACGACCTCACCCTGGCGGGGCGCTTCGCGGAGGTGGGGCTGGCCGGGTTCGTGCTCAAGTCGCACTACGTCCCCACGACGGAGCGGGCCGCGGTGGTGCGGGCGGCGGTGCCCGGGTTCGGCGCGGTCGGCGCGATCACCCTGAACGCGTCCGTGGGCGGCATGAACCCCGTCGCCGTCGAGATCGCCGCCCGCGGCGGCGCGCAGGTCGTGTGGCTGCCCACCGTCGACAGCGCCAACCAGCGGGCCTGTACGGCCGGCGACCCAGAGGGGGCCACGCCGCCCATGTGGGCCCGGTTGCAGGCCGAGCTGCGGGAGGCGGGGATGGCGGCCGATCCGGTCGACGTCGTGGAGCCCGGCGGAGCCGTGCTGGAGCGGACCCGGCAGGTGCTGCGGGTGATCGCCGGGCACGACATGACGCTCGCCACCGGTCACCTCAGCGCGGACGAGATCGACGCGGTGGTGGACGCGGCCGCGGAGGAGGGCGTCCGCCGCATCGTGATCACCCATCCGGAGTTCACCTCCCAGCGGGTCGCGATCGACCGGCAGCGGGCGCTCGCGGCCAAGGGCGCGCTGCTCGAACGCTGCTTCACCACGCCGCACTCCGGCAAGGTCTCCTGGAAGACGTGGTACGAGCACATCGACGCCGTGGGCCCGGAGCACTCGGTGCTCTCCAGCGACCTCGGCCAGCCGTTCAACCCGCCCGTGGAGGACGGTCTCGCCCTGCTGGCCGACCGGCTGCTCGCCGAGGGCTTCACCGAGGAGGACGTCCGGACCATGGCCGTCGGCAACTCCCGTCGGCTGGCGGGTGCGGAATGAGCGGCGCGGGCGCTGAGCGTGCGACGAGCGCGGGCGGCGGGCGCGGGACGGGCGGTCCGGTGATCAAGGTGAGCGGGCTGGCC
Organism: Nonomuraea sp. NPDC004186; assembly: GCF_053603495.1. NCBI lineage: Bacteria > Bacillati > Actinomycetota > Actinomycetes > Streptosporangiales > Streptosporangiaceae > Nonomuraea > Nonomuraea sp. NPDC004186. Next base: position 58,034 of record NZ_JBSGFQ010000051.1, read on the forward strand.
AAGCAGTTCGTCAAGGGTGACGTCGGCATCGTGGCGCTGCGCGACTTCGACCTGGAGATCGCGGAGGGCGGCTTCGTCAGCGTGCTCGGCCGCAGCGGCTGCGGCAAGTCGACGATGCTCAACCTGATGGCCGGTCTCACCACGCCGACCGCGGGCTCGGTCGTCTACCGGGGCGAGCCGGTCTCCGGCCCGCGTACGCAGCTGGGCTACCTCACCCAGTCCGACACGCTCATGCCGTGGCGGGACGTCCGCCGCAACGTCGAGCTCCCCCTGGAGATCGGCGGCGTGCCCGCGCGGCCGCGCAGGGAACGCGCGGCCGAGCTCATCAAGAAGGTCGGCCTGGAGGGGTTCGAGCGGCACTACCCACGCGAGCTGTCCGGCGGGATGCGCCGCCGGGTCAGCCTGGCCAGGATGCTGGCCGGCGACCCCGAGACGCTGCTCATGGACGAGCCGTTCGGCGCGCTCGACGCCCAGTTGCGCGGCGACCTGCAGGCGGAGCTGCTGCGGCTGTGGGAGGAGAGCGGGCAGACGGTGGTGTTCGTGACCCACGACATCGAGGAGGCGCTGTTGCTCGGCGACAGGGTCGTCGTGCTCGGCCGGGCCGGCCGCATCGTGCTCGACCGGCCGATCGACCTGCCCAGACCCAGGGACGCCGACGAGCTGCGCGTTGACCCGGACTTCGTCGCCCTGCACCGCGAGCTGACCGGCGCCCTGCGGGAGGGAGCGCGATGACCGCCGTCCACACCGTGAACCTCGACCGGAGCTGGTGGAGCAGGCACGGCGGCACCGTGACCGTCTGGTCGCTGCGGACGCTGCTGGTGGCGGCGCTGCTGGTCGTGTGGGAGCTGACCGCCGAGCGGTGGTTCGACATCACCTTCACCAGCAGGCCGAGCGACATCTGGACCCGCCTCGTCCAATGGCACCAGGACGGGACGCTGTGGTCCAACACCTGGATCACCGTCCAGGAGATCGTGTACGGCTTCGTGGTCGGCGCGGTCGCCGGCGCGCTGACCGGCTTCCTGCTCGCCTCGGCGCCCGCCGTCTACCGGGTCCTCGATCCGTTCGTCATGGCCCTGTACGCGATCCCCAAGGTCGCGCTGGCCCCGCTGTTCATCGTCTGGTTCGGCATCGGCATGCACATGAAGGTGCTGCTGGCCGCGGCGACGGTGTTCTTCCTCGTCTTCCTCAACACGGCCGCGGGCGTGCGCGAGGTGGACCGCGGCCTGATCGACGCCGTGCGCCTGATGGGCGGCGGCCGGAGAGAGATCATGATCAAGGTGGTCGTGCCGTCGTCCATGACCGGGCTGCTCACCGGGCTCAAGGTGGCCATCCCGTACGCCCTCATCGGCGCCGTGATCGGTGAGCTGGTGGCCTCCAACCGCGGGCTCGGCTATCTGATCAACGACGCGGCCGCGCAGTTCGACACCGCGGGGGTGTTCGCCACGCTGGCGGTCCTGAGCGTGATCGCGGCCCTGCTCAACCTCCTGGTCGGGCTGCTCGACCGCCGGGCCGGCCGCTGGAAGCCGATGGGGGCCGACCGGTGAGGCGCGCCGTCCTGCCGATCCTGGCCGCCCTCGTCCTGGCCGTGACCGGCTGCGCGCAACGCAGCTCGACGACGCCGCCCGGCGTGCTGAACGTCGGCCAGATCAGCAACTCGATCGCGTTCTTCCCGCTCTTCGTGGCCGAACAGAAGGGATATTTCACCCAGGCCGGGGTCACGCTCGGCGAGCGGCCCAGGCTCGGCACCGGCGCCAAGGTCGCGGCGGCGCTCAAATCCGGCAGCATCGACCTGGGCGCGGGCGTGCTGACCGACGCACTCAACCTCGCCAGGATCGACGACAAGGGCAGGCTGGTGGCCAACCTGGTCGACCGCTACTACGTCGACGTCGTGGTCGGCTCCTCCTTCACCGGCGCCGCCGCCACCGACCCGCTCGACCAGCGCATCCGCGCCCTGCGCGGCAAGAAGATCGGCATCACCGGGCCGGGAAGCGGGACCGAGGCGCTGGTCACCTACCTGTTCGCCAAGGTCGGCATGGACTCCGCCACCGACTGCGAGCTGGTCAACCTCGGCAGCACCGCCGCCGCGGCGCTCGGCGCGCTCAAGGCCGGACGGGTGGACGCGCTCGCCTTCTTCCAGCCGATCGCCCAGCAGGCGGCCGCCGCCGGCATCGGCACCCGCTTCATCTCGCCCGCCGCTGGTGACGTGCCCGGCCTGGAACGGACCGCGCACGGCGTCGTGTTCACCACCCAGCGGATCATCGACAAGAAGCCCAAGGAGGTGGCCGCCTTCCAGGCCGGGCTGGAGCGCGCCCAGCGCTTCATCCACGAGGCCGACCCCGCCGAGATCACGCGGCTGCTGACCGTCTACCTCAAGGGCATCGACCCGAAGGCGCTGACCGAGCTGCCGGGTCTCATGCGTACGGAGATGCCGGAGAGCATCGGCTTCACGCGGGCCTCCTTCGACACGGCCATCGCCTTCCACCGCGCGACCGGCCTGGTCAAGCACCTCCCCACGTACGAGAAGATCGTGCCACCCCCGCTGCGGACGACGCCCTAGCAGAATGTCCGATCGAAGCTTTGATTTCCCATGTGCACCTGATTATCCAAGTCCGGGCACGACTCGATAGGCGCGTCCAAATTGTCGCCGCGCCCGAGTTACGGGGAGTGGAGATCAGATGATCATTCAGGAAGTGCGGGAGAAGAGCGTCCCTGAGGGCCGCGCGGTCATCGGGACGGCCGTGGCCGACACGACGAAGCTGCTGCTGCAGCCGCCGTTCACCATCGAACCGGCGCCCGTCCAGCGTGCGGCCCCGGCTCCGGTCCCCATCCCGGTCCCGCCGATCGTCGGGCCCCGGATCCTCATCTACAAGCAGGACCCCACCGTCGCCGAACTGGGCGTCAGGCCGATCTTCATCCCCAACCCGGTGCTCAACGGGCCCACCGACGCCCGGATCATCACCCAGCTGCCCGGCACCACGCCCGTGGCGCGCAGCGTCAACGGCGACTTCATCTTCGTCCCCAACTCGCCGGAGTTCGACTGCTCGCACACGTACGCGGTCGTCCGGGAGACGCTGACGATGTACGAGCGCCACAACGGCGGCACGCCCATCCCGTTCGCCTGGAACACCGGCGGGAACCTCGACCGGCTCACCGTCTTCCCGCACGCCGCGGTCGGGGCCAACGCCTTCTACACCAGGACGGCCAAGGCGCTGAAGTTCCTCTTCTTCACCCCGACCGGCACCACGCAGCAGGTCTTCACCTGCCGCTCGCTGGACATCGTCGCGCACGAGACCGGCCACGCGATCCTCGACGGGCTCAAGCCGGGCTGGCTCGCCGCGGACAACCCGCCGCAGACCGGCGGCCTGCACGAGTCGTTCGGCGACCTGACCGCGGTCTTCCTGACGCTGGCGCAGCCGGACCAGGCCGAGGCGCTCGTCGCGCTCACCAAGGCCAACCTGCACGCCAAGTCGTTCCTGTCGGCCCTGGCCGAGCAGTTCGGGCAGGCGCTCGGCCGGCCGTTCGGCCTGCGCAACGCCGACAACGACCTCAAGCTGAGTGAGGTCAGCAACGAGGTGCACGCGATCTCGCAGGTGTTCACCGGCGGCATCTACGACGTGCTGGCCGACATCTACGCGTTCGAACGCACCCGGCAGGGCGCGCTCAAGAGCCCCACCGTGATCCTCATGGAGGTCGCGAACCAGCTGTGCGAGCTGCTGTTCAAGGCGATCGTGAAGGCGCCCGCGACCAAGGCCACCTACACGGACGTCGTCAACCAGATGCTGCAGGTCTCGGCCGCCCAGGGCGATCCCAACATCTACCGGACCTTCATCCGCAACCGGTTCGCCTTCCGCGAGGTGGTGACGTCGCCCACGCCGTTCTCCGAGATGCTCTCCGGCGAGATGGACTTCAGGAACGCCGACTACACCGGCGACGGCAAGACCGCGAAGGACATCACCAACGTCAAGCCCGCCGACGCGTCGTCGGCCAGCCTGCGCGCGGTGCAGGACCGTTCGAGCTGCTGCGGCACCATGCAGCTGCCGGAGTTCCAGGTGATCGGCGCCGACAAGCTGACGACCAAGGGTCAGTTGCACGACGACGACATCCTCGCCTCGGAACTGAGCGCGCTGAAGAAGGCGTTCAAGTAGCACCTCGCCGTATCGTGCGGTACGGCAGGGGGAGTCAGACATGCGTGTGAAGATCGAGAGAACCGGCGGCTTCGCCGGCATCGAGGAGGCCGTCGGTGAGTACGACACCGACGACCTCCCCGAGCCGCAGGCCGCCAGGGTGTACGAGGCGCTGTCCGCCATCGACGCCGCCACGGCCGAGGGCGGGTCCGGGGAGGTGGGCGCCGACCTGATGACCTACCGGATCACCGTCGGCAACGGCGCGGGACGGGTCTACACGGTCTCCGACGACCCTTCGTCGAAGGCGGCCGACCCGCTGGCCGTGCTGCTGCGCCCGTCCGCCTGACCGGACGCCGCCATCCAGGCCGCGATCTGCGCCCGCGAGTTGACGCCGAGCTTGTTCAGGATGTTGCGGACGTGGCTGTCGACGGTGTGCTCGGAGATGAACAGGCGGGCCGCGATCCGCTTGTTGCTCAGCCCGTCGGCGACCAGCCGGGCGACCTCCGCCTCCCGCTTCCCGAGCGGCCCCGCGTCGGCGGGGGCGGCCCGGGCGGCGGGAGCCGGCTCGCCGAGCGCCAGCCTGATCGCGGCGTCGCGGCTCAGGCGTGCGCCGGCCTCGTACTCGGCCCTGAACCCGGGCTCGCCGAGCGCCGCCGTCGCCGACTCCTCGGCCCGGGCGACCAGCCGGGTCAGGTACGGCTGGAGGCTCGCGCCGGCGCCCGTGCGCACCGTCTCCGCCGCTCCGAGCAGCCGCGCCGCGACCTGAGCCTGTCCGGAGGCCGCGGCGTGGCAGCCCAGGGCGTCGAGCAGGCAGTACTGCGCCACCCGGTCGTCGATCCGGTGGGCGATCGGCAGGGCCTCCGCGAGCAGCGGCTTCGACTCGTCGAGCGCGCCGGCCATCAGCATGGCCGAGCCGAGGTTCAGCAGCATCATGCCGAGGCTGTAGAGGTCGCCGATCTCCCGGCTGATCCGCACGCCCTGCGACGCCGCGGCCCTGACGTCGTCGAGGTCGCCGTCGGCCAGGCCGTTCAGCGCTCGCGACTGCAGCGCCATGAGCGTGGCCGGGAGGTCGTCGAGGGCCGCCGCGACGGAGTGGGCCTCCTCGGACAGGCGCCTGGCGGACAGGCGATCGCCGGCCATGTTCGCGGCGAGGGAGAGCGACTGCGACAGCAGGCTGCGCAGGTCCGCCTCCCGAGCGGCCGTCACCGCCCGTTCGAGCGCCGGGCGGGCGGCGGCCGGATCCGACTGCAGCACGGCCAGGAAGCCGCGCATGAAGTACCCATGAGCCCGCGTCGGCGGGTCGCCGAGGCCGGAGGCGAGCAGTTCGTCCAGCCATCGGACGCCCTCGCTCGTGGCCCGCGTCATCCAGTACCAGCCGAGGAAGTAGACGAGGGCAACCCCTTCCTGGGCCGGGCAGCGCCTGAGGACCGACCGGATGTTGTCGATCTCCAGGTCCATCCACGCGAGCCACTCGACGAGCCGGACCCGGGCCTCGGCCGCGGACCGGCGGCACCTCGACCGGTAGTAGCCGGAGCAGCGCCGTTCGACGGCCTCCTCCTCGCCGGCCGCGCGCAGCTTGAGCCCGGCGTACTCGCGCATCGTCTCGTGCAGCCGGTAGCAGGCCAGGCTGCCGGCGTCCTCCTTCATCACCAGGGACTTGTCGACGAGCGACGACAGCAGATCCAGCGCCCGCTCCGCCGGCACGTCGTCCCACGCGCAGACCGACTCGACGTCTTCCAGGGTGAACCTGCCGGAGAACACGGACAGCCGCCTCAGCAGCGCCTGCTCGCCCGCCGCCAGCAGGTCGTGGCTCCAGTCGATGGCGGTACGCAGGGTCTGATGGCGGGGCATTGCGGCCCGTACCCCGCCGGTGAGCAGGCCGAACCGGTCGGACAGCCGGTCGAGGATCTGCTCGGCGGACAGGACCCGCGTCCTGACGGCCGCCAGCTCGATCGCCAGCGGCAGGCCGTCGAGCCGGCGGCACAGCTCGGCCACGGCCGCCTGGTTCGCGGCGGTCAGCTCGAAGGCGCCCGATCCGGCCGCGGCCCGTTCCACGAAGAGCGTGACCGCCTCGTTCTGCCGGACCCGCGCGAGGGGCCCGGCCACGGGCAGCTGGAGCGGCGGCACCGGCACCACGTGCTCACCCGGCGCCGACAGCGGCTCCCGGCTGGTGGCCAGCACGCTCACGCCCGGCGCGGCTTTCATGATCTCCGTCACGAGCCGGGAGGCCGCTTCGAGCAGGTGCTCGCAGTTGTCCAGCACGATCAGCAGCCGCTTGTCGCGCAGGTGGGCCGGCAGCCGGGCCAGGGGATCGGCCGCCGCCTGGTCCCGCAGGTCCAGGGTCGCCAGCACGGTGTCGCCGACCCGCGCCGGATCCCGGACCTCGGCCAGCTCGACCAGCCACGCGCCGCCGGGGAACCCGCGTCCGAGGCCGGACGCCATCCGCACCGCGAGGCGGGTCTTGCCCACGCCGCCCGGCCCGACGAGGCTGACCAGCCGGGCCTCGGTGAGCTTCTTCCTGACTTCTGCCAGCTCGTGGCGGCGGCCGATGAAGCTGGTCGCTTCGGCCGGCAGGTTGCCCGAGCGGCGCGGCGGTCTGGCCATCGTTGATCTGGACACTACTCCCGGCGGCGGATCGATTGGCCCCCTAAATCACGAATTTCCGTGATATCCGCGCTCGGAGGCGGCTGCCTACGCTGACCAGCGACGCGGCCGCGCGGCGCGTCCTGCCGGCAACTCGTCCAAGGGGGCACCATGAAGGCAATCCGCTATGACCGGTACGGCTCGCCCGACGTCCTCGAGCTCCACGACGTCGACCCACCCGCCGTGGGCGACGACGACGTCATGGTCAGCGTGAAGGCGGCCGCCGTCAACCCGCTCGACTACCACTTCATGAGGGGCACGCCGTACGTGGTCCGCTCGATGAGCGGCCTGTCACGGCCCAAGCCCATCGGCATGGGCGCCGACCTGGCGGGGTGCGTCGAAGCGGTGGGCAGGAACGTCACCAGGCTCCGGCCGGGGGACGAGGTGTTCGGCGGCCGGGCGAAGCCGGAGGCGCGCAGCGCGGCGTTCGCCGAGTACGCCTGCTTCCGCCAGGACGCGATGCTCCTGAAGAAGCCGGTCAACCTGACCTTCGAGGAGGCCGCCGCCATCCCGGTGGCCGCGCTCACCGCCCTGCAGGCGCTGCGGGACAAGGCGCGCGTCCGGGCCGGGCAGCGGGTCCTCGTCAACGGCGCCGGGGGAGGCGTGGGCACGTTCGCGGTCCAGCTCGCCAAGGCGTACGGGGCCGAGGTCACCGGCGTGTGCGGCACCGGGAACGTGGAGATGGTCCGCTCGATCGGCGCCGACCACGTCGTGGACTACACCCGGGACGACGTCACCCGGGCCGGGCGGCGCTACGACGCGATGATCGACATGGTCGGAAACCATTCGCTGTCCGAGATCAGGCGCGTGCTGGCCCCGAAGGGGGTGCTGGTGGCCGTCGGGGGGCCGGTCAAAGGGCTGTGGCTGGCGCCCTTCACCGGTCCGCTCAAGCTGATGGCGCTCTCCATGGTCATGAGCCAGCGGCTGGCGCCCATGCTGTCGCGGACGAGCAGCGAGGATCTCGAACTCCTGCGGGACTTCGCCGAAGCCGGGAAGATCACGCCGGTCATCGACCGGACGTATCCGCTCAAGGAGCTGCCCGAAGCCGTCCGCTACCTCGAGAAGGGCCACGCCCGGGGGAAGGTCGTCATCACCATATAGTTGGAAAAATAGGTAGACCGGTCTATATTTTCCGCATGATAGGAACCAAAGGCGCGCAAACCAGCGCACGGCTGGTGGAATCGATGCTCGAACTGATCCAGGCCCGCGGCTACAGCGGCACGGGCCTCAACACCGTGGTCGAGCACGCCCGCGCTCCCAAGGGATCGCTGTACTTCCACTTCCCCGAGGGGAAGGAGGCGCTCGGCGAGAAGGCCGTCGCGCTCGCCGCCGAGCGGTTCCGCGCCCTCGTGGTCGAGTCGGCGCTGGAACCGGGGAGCCCGGGCGACGTGGTCCGGCGCGTGATCGACGTGCTGGCCGGCATGCTCACGGACAGCGACTTCCAGCTCGGCTGCCCGGTCTCGGTGGTCACGCTGGAGATGGGCGCGCAGAGCGAGCGGCTGCGGGAGGCCTGCGCGGACGCGTTCGGCTCCTGGATCGACCCCATGGCCGAGTACCTCGTGGCCCAGGGCCGCCCGGCCGCCGCGGCGCGGACGCTGGCGACGGCCGTGGTCAGCACGGTCGAGGGGGCGATGATCATGTCACGCGCCCGGCGGTCGGTGGAGCCGCTGCGCTGCGCCGCCGACGTCATCGCCGCGCTCCTGGCCGGGGAGAGGCTGTCATGAGCCGGCACGCCCTGGTGTTCGGGGCGACGGGGCTCATCGGACGCCACCTGATCCTCGCGCTCGGCCAGGCCGGCGTACGGGTGAGCGCGGCCACCCGGAGCCCCGAGTCGTACCGGCGGCTGGTCCGCTGGCTGGAGGAGCACGGGCACGGCGAGGCCCCGGCCGATCTCCGGGTCGACTTCGAGACGCCGTCGCTGATCCGCGGCGACGCGGCGGACGTCACCGAGATCTACAACTGCGCCGGCGCCTACCGGTTCGGGATGCCGGCGGAGGAGGCCCGCCGCGCCAACGTCGACAGCGTCCGCGCCGTCGTCGCCTTCGCGGCGCGGCTGCCCCGGCTGCGCCGCCTCGTGCACGTCTCCGGCTACCGGGTGGGCGGGCAGGACCCCGAGCCCTGGAGCGACGAGCGACGGCGGGAGACGTACGAGGCGCTGGGAGCGTACGAGGCGTCGAAGGTCGAGTCGGACGCGGTGCTCAAGGCCACCGCGGAGCGGCTCGGCGTCCCCTGGTCCGTCGTCAACCCCTCCAGCGTGATCGGTGACAGCGTCACCGGCGAGTCGGACCAGCAACTGGGCCTCGCGTCGAGCGTGAAGGAGATCTGGCAGGGCAGCATGGCGGCGCTGCCGGGAGCCGCCACGACGTTCGTGCCGGTGGTCACGGTCGACCATCTGGCCCGGTTCATGACCCTGCTCCCGCTGGACGAGGCCGCCGAGCGGAGCGCGTACTGGGTGCTCGACGACGACACGCCCGCGTTGCCCGACCTGCTCGCCCGCGTCGCGGAGCACTACCAGGTCAGAGCGCCGCGTACGCGGATCCCGGTGTCCCTCCTGAAGCGCCTGCCCCGAGCGCTCACCAAGGCCGACCCGGAGACGCTGACGTTCCTCTCGGACGACCGCTACCCCACAGGTCCGGCGGACGCCTTCGCCGCCCGGCACGGCCTCGCCATGCCGGACGTCACCACGTCCGTCCTGCGCTGGGCCGACCACCTGGCGGCCCACCGGTTCGGAGCCGTCCCCGCAGGTCGGCGGCGCTTCACCGCGCCCGGCGGGGTCCGCACCTTCGAACTCGGCGAACCGGACGCGCCCACCGTGGTCCTGCCGGGCCTGCCGGTGAACGCCGACACCTGGGCCCCGGTCGCCGCGGCGCTGGACCACGCCCGCGTCGTGGACCTGCCCGGGCTGGGGCTGAGCGCGGGGCGACTCGGGGACTGGCCGCGCTGGCTGACCGCGCTCGTGGACGAGACCGGCGCCCGTCACCTGGTGGGTCACTCCGTGGGGGCGGCGGCCGCCCTGGAGGCGGCACTCGCGCGTCCCGATCTGGTGGACCGGCTCACGCTCGTGTCGCCGTTCTTCCTCCAGGCGCGCGCCGGTCTCGCCGCGCGGTCGGCGTTCCTGAGCCGCCGGTATCTGGGCCGGGTACGCCCTGAGGCGCTGGCGCAGCGGCTCACCGGGGACGTGGCGTACGCGAAGGCGCTGGAGTCCAGCGTCGCCGACCTGCGCCGGGGCCGCGTGGCCGCCGACGTCGCCCGGCTCCTGGCCGGCGTCGGCCGGGAGGACCGGCGCGCGGACCTCCGGGCCAAGCTGCGGCGGTACGCGGGGAGCGTGCACGTCATCGTGGGAGCCGGCGACCCGCTCACCGCCGAGGGACGCATGCTGCTGGACACGCTCCCCCGGGCCACGGTGACGGTCGTCCCCGGCGCCGGCCATCACCCCCAGCTGACGCACCCGGACGAGCTCGCCCACGCCATCCGGATCCCCTCGGCGGAGGTGCGGGAGCCCAGCTCTCCCGCCGTGCCGTCTTAGGGGCCGCCACGTTCGACCCGGGTGACGGCCGGGTTGGTCAGAGGGCCTCCTCGGGCTGCCAGGAGGCGTGGATCATGGCCCGTTCCGTGGCGGCGAGGTGGGTGGCGGCGGCCACCCACGCCCACGCGTACCGGTCCGGCCCCGTGTCCGTCAACCGCCCGAACACGTCACGGCTCCGGCGGTCCGCCTCGGCGGTCAGCCCCGTGACCAGGTCGGCGGCGGCCTGGAACCCGGCGCTGCGCAGCTGGGCGTACGACTCGCCGTTGCGGGCCGACTCGGCCACCGCCCGCCTCCCGCCGGACACGGCCAGCTCGACCAGCCTGCGCACCCGCCAGAGCGGCGCGCCGGCCACCGGGTCCACCTCGTCGCCGTCCGGGGGTGGCGGGCAGGCGTCCTGGGGCGGGATGTGGGCTCCCTGGAGCCGGTCGTACCCGAGGTCGGCGTGCCCCTGCCATTCGGGGGGCAGGCGCAGCGTCGCCTCGGTGCCGGGAACCGGACCGACCGCCAGCGGGAGCAGCGTCGCCACCCGGTCCGGCTCCACCCGGCCCACCACCCGTACGAGCAGGCCCGGACGGGAGGCGAGGCGCCGCAGGTTGTCGACGTGGGCCAGCTCGGGGTGGTGACTGGCCGGGACGAGCCGGATCAGCGGACCGTGGCCCCGCACGTCACCCCCGGAATCGGGCAGCACCGCGCGGGCCAGTACGTGGTCGCCTGCCGCGCCGACGATGACCAGGTCGCAGCCGACCGGTTCGCGGGCCTGTTCCGCCGTGTCCGACTCGCTCCAGGCGTGACCGGAGAGCCGGGCGCCCGCCGCCTCCGCCAGCGGCCGGGCGAACAGGGCCGCCATCGGCCCCTCCGTCCACGGCATGCCGGAGACGGGCGTGGCCCGTACGCCCTTGCCCGCCCCGAGGCGCCCGTCCGGGGAGACGGTGGCGCCGACGATCAGCAGCCCGGCACGGGAGAGCTGGGAGTGGTTCAGCATGGCGGGGCCGATGGCGACGGGCGCGGTGGCGGCTCCACGGGCACGGGCCGATCCGCCCGGCTTGACGTCGGCCACCGAATACCAGCGGCCGTCCTCCGCGACCACGTGCGTCACCACGCCGCCGTACCCGGTGGCGCTGATCACCGGCTCCCTGAACACCCCGTAGACCTTCAGGCTCCCGCCCGGCTGGTAGTTGCGCCGTACGGTGCCGGCCAGCGCCGGGTCGGGGTCCGCCCCGGCCAGCCGGCCTGCGGTGAGCAGCAGCTCGCGCAGGGCGGAGACCAGGTCGGCGAGGCGGTGGCCGTCGTGGCGGGCGCGGGCGGCGCGCAGCCCCCGCACCACCCGCAGCGCGGCGGCCTCCGCTCCCGGCAACCCCGCGAGGCGGGCGGTGTGCGCGGCCCTCAGCAACTCGGCCTGGGGCACCGCGCCGGCGGCGGGCACCCCGGCGGCCAGCACGGCGGCGGCAGCGGCCCACAGCGCGGTCGCGGCGGCCACCTGCGCCGCCGTGGGGCCCGTCGCCTCGTCTGCCCCCTCAGCCGCACTGTCAGGTGTGCCGCTGACCTCCGGCTCCGCGGCCGTCTGCGCGCCGTCGGATCCGGCGAGCGCGGGTTCGGCGTCGGAGGAGTCGCGGGAGGCGGTCTCCTCTCCGCCGGGGAGCGCGTCCCCGATCGGGCAGGCGCTCAGTACGGCCGCACGATGCAGACAGCGCGGCGCCAGCAGGCAACTGCACGACGCCTGGCCACCATCGGTGATCACCGCGGACGGCCCCGGCGAGAGCGTGACGACCGCGTCCTCGCCGCAGGCGATCCGCACGCCCTCCCCGCCGGCCGTGACGGGCAGGGCCGCGTACTGTTCGATCGCCGCGTCCAGCTTCTTGCGCAGCCGCGAGGTCAGGCTCTCGACGGCGGCGGCCACCACCTCCGGGGTCACCGGCGGCAGCGGCCCGCCGCCACCGGGAGAGCCGGACGGGACGGTCTCCGGAGCGGTTTCGGGACTGGTTGACGTGGAGGGGTTCACCGGTGTTCTCCGCGGAGGCGGTCGCCCACCCATCGGGCGAGGGCGAGCGGGCTGAGCGCGGCCACGGGCATCCCGGCCGCGACGAGTTGCTGGGCGACAGGGATCGAGTAGCGGGGTACGCCGTCGTCGTCCAGGGCGGCGCATCCCATCAGGTGCACGCCGGAGCCGGCCAGCGCGCGCACCTCGGCGAGCAGGCCGCCGATCGGGTAGCCCTCCTCGAAGTCGCTGACCACCACGACGAGCGTGCGGCTCGGGACCGTGACCAGAGTACGGGCCTGGGCGAGCCCGGCGGCGATGTGCGTGCCGCCGCCGACCCGTACCTCCAGCAGGAGGGACAGCGGGTCGCTGACCCGGTCGGTCAGGTCGATCACCTGCGTGGAGAACGACAGGAAGTGCGTGGACAGCGTCGGCACCCCCGCCAGCACGGCGGCCGTCAGCGCCGACCAGATCACCGACGCCTCCATGGACCCGGAGACGTCCACCACCAGGATCAGCCGCCAGTCGGCCTCCCGGCGCGAACGCGTGCTGAACACCGGCCGCTCCGGCACCACCACGAGCCGGCCGTCGTCCAGGCGGCGCGTGTGCGCCAGGTTGGCGCGCAGGGTGCGCGGCAGGTCCAGCTTGCCGCCGGGCCGGCGGGTCGGGCGCGGCGTGGCGACCCCGGTCATGGCGGGCCGCAGGCGGGTGGCGAGCTCGCGGGTCAGCTCGTCCACCAGGCGGCGTACGAGCGGGCGCAGCTTGGCCACCTGCTGCTCCGGCAGGCCACCGGCCAGGGACAGCACGGAGGTCAGCAGGTCCACGGACGGCCGGACGGAGGCGGGGTCGAGTTCGGTCAGCACGTCATGGCGTCCGGCGTCGGCGGCGCGGGCCAGGACCTCCTCGCGTACCTCGGTGCCGAACAGCGCCTCCAGCTCCTCCGACCACTCGCGTGCCGTGGGGAACGGCGCCTCCTTGCCGCCCCCGTCCCCCGGGGCGGGCCCGAAGTCGTTGGCGCCTTCGCCGCGGCCCGACCCGTACAGCTCGTCCAGGGCGCGGGCGTACGAGCGGGCGTTGGGGGGCAGGTTTTCCGACTCCCGGCCGAGCAGCAACCGCCACCGGTCCGCGGGCCTCAGCCTGCGGTGTATGTCGGTCACGGGAACGGCGACCGCCTCCGGCTCCTCCGAGGTCCCGGCCTGCGGTTCATCCGCCGGTGCCGGGGTGCTCTCGATGGGGATGGGGAGCCGGAGCGCGCGCAGGGCCTCCAGGCCGGCCGCGTCGGCGGCGGTCCAGAGGGCCAGCAGCGCCGGCGGAGCGTGCAGGGCCACGTCGAGCCGGTCGCCGAGCCGTTCGGACACGACCCCCAGCAGCCGGGCGCGCCCGGCCGGGCTGAGCGTGTCGAACCCGCCGCGCAACGCCGGCAGCCGGTCCAGGAACTCCTTGTCCGTGAGCCCGTCCACCCGGTTCATGAGCGGGTCGAGCGCCGCCGGGGCCGACTGGAGCAGCGGCCCGGCGGCTGTGAGCACGCCGGTCAGCAGCCGGGCCAGCCGCAGGCGGGCGTCGGGGCCGGTGGCGGTGTCGATCCAGCCGGCCGCCCGGTCTCCGAGCGAGGCCGGGCCGTCCAGGTCCAGCAGCACGCGGGCGGCCAGCGCCGCCCCCTGCATGAGGGGCGAGGCCGTACGCGCGAGCACCGCCAGAGCGTCGTCCATCCGCAGGCCCAGGCGCTCCTCGCCGGCCCGGGAGGCGAGGGCGACCAGGGCGACCGCGTCCTCCGGTTGATCGCTGCCCGCCAGCCCCGGCAGGGCGCGTACCGCCGCCTCCAGGAGGGTGCCGGACAGCTCTCCGGCCTGCTCGCGGCCCTCCGGCGTGGTGCCGGGCAGGTGCCGACGGCGCAGGGCCTCCAGCAGGTCGAGGGCCTGGAGCAGCTCGGCGAGGCTCGCGGTGGCGGGCAGCGTGACGGCGGCGTCGGCGAGGCGGTCGGCCACCAGGTCGGGCAGGTCGCAGCCGGCCGCGGCGCGCAGGCCGCCGAGGATGAGGGCGCAGGTCGGGCCGCCGTCCGCCGACTCGCGGCGGTACGTCTCCCGCAGCGTCCCGGCCGCGGCCTGGGCGAGGGTCACACCGCGCACGCCCGCCAGGTCCAGCAGGGCCGGGACCGCGGGGGTCCAGGCCAGCCTCCACCTGGTGGTGAGCGCGGCTCCGTCGCCCGTGCCCATCACCTCGATCGGCTCGCCGTAGTTGACGCCGCAGACGAGGAGGCGCTGCAGGGCCACCTCGCGGCGGGCGTCGAGGTCGGAGCGGAGCGGATCGAGACGTACCTCCCGGGGTTCCGGGTTGTCGGGACACGGGAGGCGCAGAGCGGCGAGATCGGCCTCCACGGCGGGGCCGAGCCCGGAACGCGGCGTGCCGGGCGCGGTCCTGCCCCGCTGGGTGCCGACGAACACGGTGTCCAGGGCCCGCGCCAGAGCACGTCCCCGGCCGAGCGGCTCGCCCTGGCCGAGCACGGTCGTCACCGCCTCCAGCAGCTCGCCGCGCCCGGGGGCGGGCAGGCCGCGCAGGCCGGCCAGGTCGCAGGCGAGCCGCAGCGTCTCGACGGCCTCGCCGGTGCCCGCGGTGTGCCCGGCCGAGCGCAGTTCCCGGCACAGGTCCGTGATGGCGCGCGCGGCGCCGTCCCGGACCTTCCCGGGATCGCCTCCGGCCGCGAACACGGCCTGCTGCCAGCGCGGGTCCCGGATGCCGGCCGGGTAGCCGGACCGGGAGTCGAGCAGGTCGAACGCGTACGGCACGAGCGAGGTCACGGGCACAGGCCCGGCCCCGTCAGCCGGCCCCACGGCGGGGCCGGTGGCCTCGTCGGAGGGCAGGCGGAGCGCGGGAGCGTGGAAGGCGCCGATCACCGCCGCGACCCGGCGGCCACCGGCCGCGGCGACCGCGAGGACGCGGCGCATGTGGTCCTCGCGGGCCAGGTCCATCGCGGGCACGCCGCCCGCGGTCTCCGCGTCGCGGCGCAGGGCCCAGCCGACGCCGAGGGCGGCGCGGCGGACGGCCTCGGGTTCGCAACCGGGGGCGAGGACCTCGACGGCGCGGTCCCACATGTCGTCGCCGTCACGCCCGCTGCCGGCCCTGGCCAGCCCCTCGGCGAAGGAGACACCACGCGGGCCCGCCTCCTCGGCGAGGGGAGCCGGCGCGGTGGCGTCCCAGCCGCGGTCGGACAGCGGGAGGTCGCAGCAGACCACCTCCGCCCCGCGCTTCCAGGCCCACCGGATGGCCACCAGTTCGGGCGAGAAGTCGGCGAACGGGTAGAACCCGAGCCCGCCGTCGACCCGGGCCCCCGCGAGCGCCACCGGGGCCTGCGTCCCCGGGTCGGCCAGGTGCGCGAGCCAGGGCTGGAAGTCCGCCGGCAGCTCGACGCAGACCACCTCGGGGTCGGCGGCGTCCAGCAGCGCGGGCAGCACCACGGCCAGGGCGGGGCTGTGGTGCCGCACCCCCAGCAGGTACGGCCGCGACGAGGCCGCCAGCTCGGCGACCGCCTCCCGGGGATCCAGATCCGGGGCGGGCGGATTGAGGCTCTGAGCGGTCAACGGAGGTTCTCCCGCAGGTCCCACAGGCGGCGCCACATCGCCGACCCGTCCTCCGCGCGCCTGCGTACCGGCCCGTCCCAGTAGCCCAGCAGCCGCCCGTGATCCGCGGGGTCGTCCTTGCGCACGACCCCCAGCAGGTGACCGGGCACCAGGTCCAGCACGTCCCCGGTGGGCAGGTACGCCGCCGCCACCCCCAGCGAGGCCGCCACCTGCACGGCCTCGGCCGTGGACATGACGGTGCCGGGGCGTTCGACGTCCCAGCCCTCGGTGGAGCGGCCGGAGCGCAGGTCGCGGAAGACGGTGACCAGCGCGTCGAGCACG
Source organism: Nonomuraea sp. NPDC004186 (assembly GCF_053603495.1). Lineage (NCBI taxonomy): Bacteria > Bacillati > Actinomycetota > Actinomycetes > Streptosporangiales > Streptosporangiaceae > Nonomuraea > Nonomuraea sp. NPDC004186. The sequence goes on from NZ_JBSGFQ010000051.1 coordinate 74,198, forward strand.
GCGTCGTCCACCCCGAAGGTCGCGCCGGCGCGCTCGACGACGGCCGTGGCCTGGCGGCGTACCAGGGAGACCTCGGCGTCGGCGTCGGAGATGGGGCCGACGGTCTCGAAGTTGAAGCGCCGCTTGAGGGCGGCCGACATCTCCGAGACGCCGCGGTCGCGCAGGTTGGCCGTGGCGATGACGGTGAACCCGGACGCCGCCGCGACCTGCGCGTCCTCGGTCCCGGCCAGCTCGGGCACGCTGACCCGCCGGTCGGACAGGATCGACACGAGCGCGTCCTGGACCTCGGGCAGGCAGCGGGTGATCTCCTCCACCCGGGCGACGCGGCCGGAGCGCATGGCGGTCAGCACGGGCGAGTCGACGAGCGCCGTCCGGCTGGGGCCCTGGGCGAGGAGCAGGGCGTAGTTCCAGCCGTAGCGGAAGGCGTCCTCGGTCGTGCCGGCGGTGCCCTGGACGGTGAGCGCGCTGGTGCCGCACACGGCGGCGGCCAGCAGCTCCGAGAGCATCGACTTGGCGGTGCCGGGCTCGCCGACCAGGAGCAGGCCGCGCTCGCCGGCGAGGGTGACGACGCAGCGTTCGACGAGGGCCCGTTCGCCGACGAACTTGGGCGCGATCTTCATCCGGCCGTCCAGCGTCTCGTCACCGCTGCCGCAGATGAAGGTGACGACCGCGCGCGGGGTCAGCGCCCAGCCGGGCGGGCGGGGGCCGGAGTCGTGGGCGGCGAGGAAGGCGAGTTCGGCGGCGTGGCGCTCCTCGGCGGGCAGCACCTGCCGGGCCGAGGGGGCGCGATCTTCGGTCAAGGTCATGAGAAGAGAAGTCCTCTGAGTCATCGGTGGATGGAATGGGCGCGCCCCGGAGAAGGGGCGCGCCCCGAGCAGGGTCAGCGGCGGCGTCCGCGCTTCACCTTCAGCTCCTCGAAGCGCGGCGCGTCGCCGTCCCGCACCCGTCCCCAGGCCCTGGCGTACAGGTCGGCGGCGGGTTCGGCGGGCACGAGCGGCACCCCGGTCGACTCCGTCACGTCGAACATCGCGAGCTTCCACTGCTCCAGCGGCAGCCGCGGCGCGCTCTGCGCCGTCCACCCGCCGGGCAGGAACAGCGACCGCCCCGCCCGCTCGCGGGTGGCCCGCACGACCAGGTCGGTGTCGGCCAGCTCGGCGTGGGCCGACTTGAGCCGGGCGGGCTTCCAGCCGGTCCACCGCGCCGCGTTCCGGTCGGCCGGGTCGGGCATGGCCAGCAGCATCAGGTACGCGGTCGCGGCGTCCTCGCCCAGCCCGAACTCCTTGGCCACCTCGACGACCAGATGGGGCACGGAACGGCTGGGGTCCTGCGGCCACCACGTGCCGTCGGCCCCGCGTTCCCCGGCGAGCGGGTCCCCGGGGTCGGCCAGCAGGGCCTCGAAGCGCGGGCCGCGGACGGTCCGCAGCGCCTCCATGGCCGGGAACGACCCCTCCGAGCCGATGAGGGCCCGCAGGTAGGGGTCGTCGCCGGCCTCGTCCAGGAGCGACACGCGGACGGCGGGCGCGGGCCGGTCGTCGTGGGTGGCCATGAGGACGGCGCCGTACCTTTCGTACCCCTCGCCGGTCTCGGTGGGCGTGCCGGCCGCCTTGCGGAAGGCGGGCAGGTCGACGTACCGGCCGAGGTCGAGCAGCAGGCCGGGGGCGGCCAGCCGGTCGCGGACGGCGGCCAGCGCGCCGGGCAGCGCGGCCCTGATCGGGTCGCCCGCGGGCAGCCGGTGCGCGAGCCAGCGCGACATCACGATGGCCGTGTGCAGGGTGTCGGCCGTGAAGCCGGTGGCGTTCTGGTCGGCGGGGTGGGCGCGGTCGCCCCGGATGGCCCAGGCCAGGTCGCGGCCGAGCTCGGGCTCGCCGGCCGGGTCGATGAGGGCGCGCAGCGCGCGGCCGGTGTCCCACCCGGTCCTGACCGTGCGGGACGCCTCGCCGAGCAGCCATTCGGGCACGGCCATCTGGTGGCCGATCCTGTCGTTCCAGACGGCCGCCGCGGCGGCCACGTCGGGACCGTCGCTCCAGAGCCGGGCGGGCTCCTGAGGCAGCAGCGCGGCGACGACCGCCCGCCGGATCCCCGCGCCGATCTTGCGCAGCTCGTTGCGGGCGATGGCGGCGTCGGCCACCTTCACGCCGATCGTGGTGCGGGTCTCCTTGGCGAGGAAGGAGTGCTCGTACGAGTCGACGGACGGCAGGCCTGCCACGACCAGCCGGGCCATCGTCAGGGAGACGCCGGTGAGCCGGGAGAACTCCTCGGCCGCCTCCGGCCGCCAGGGCGCGGGCCCGCGTTCGGCCAGCTCGGCGCGGAACGCCTCCAGCCACCCCTGCGGCCGATCCACGCCGACCGGGCCGGAGGAGCTCAGCGTGTACGGCTGCGGCACGTCGAACCGCCCGGACGGGTCGTGGAACAGCGCCGTCCACCGGGTCGCGGAGTCGTCGGGCGAGTCGTGGCCGAAGAGCACCAGGAACGCGCCGCCCTCCAGCGGCAGGCCCCCGAACCAGTTGCCCTCGCGCCACTCGCCGTCGGGCTTCTTCAGGTACCGGTTGGGCAGGTGGACGGCGACGCGGCGCCACCGCGAAGGGTCGGCCGCCGTGGGCAGCCCGGCCTCGGCCAGGGCCTGCAGCAGCCGCTCCTGTGTGACGCGGTGCTCCTCGGCGATGGTCGCCGATCCGGTGCGGTAGGCCACCGCGGCCAGGTGGTCGAGCATCGGCTCCCAGTCCAGGCTGGAGTACGGCAGCTCCGGCCGGTCGAGGTGGATGTGACCCACCCCGGCCGGAGCGTCGTCCGCCAGCGCCTGGATCCTCCGGACCTGCTGGAAGGCCCCGTCGGTCTCGTGGCGCCAGTAGTAGGAGGTGGAGATGTCCAGCCCGCTGAGCGCCTCCTGGAGTTCGTAGTCCGTGGGGCCCACGGGAGCCTGCTCGCGGTGTCCGCCGGCCAGTGCCTCGGTGAGCCTGGCGGCGACGGCGTCCAGCGAGGCCTGCTGCGCGCCGGCGAACCGCACGATCCCGGCGATGCCCGCCACCAGCCCGTCGTGGCTGACCTGGGGCAGCAGCTCCCGGATCCGCGCCGGCAGGTCCTCCTCGCGGGCCGCGGCCAGCAGCCGCGAAGCGGTGTCCGGGCCGAGCTCGCGCAGGGCGGCCGACCCCTCGGGGTCCCTCGCCCGCAGGTGGTGCCAGTAGCGCAGCGGCGGCAGGATGATCGTGCCCTCGCCGAACGCGCCGGGAGCGGCGTCGGTCTTGGCGGTGGAGACGCGCACGCCGTCGGCATCGACCAGTTCGACCCGGTAGCTCCCCTTGAGGACGGCCACGGGCCGGTCGGTGCCGGGGAAGGTCAGGATGCGCGCCGGTTTGCCGCCGTCGGGCGGGAGGGTGATCGCGCGGCCGGACAGGTCCTCGCCGCGCAGCGAACCGTCGGGCAGCCGCGTCACCCGCCAGCCGAGCAGCCCGCCCACGGGCACGCTCCCCGGGGTCGCCTCCTCGGACGGGGCGGGCAGCAGCCAGCCCCCGTGCAACGTCGTGCCCGCGGGGATGTCGGTGAGGAAGGCGGGCATGCTCTTCCTGCCGTGCTCCCCGCTGACCGGGTCGTACTCGTGCCAGCCGAGGGTGTCGTGGTCGGACCCGTCCCAGGTCCACACCCAGTAGGAGGTGCCGTCGGTGATCACGGACCGTTCGAGGGGGACGGTGGTGTCGCCGGCGTGCACCACGCCGAGCCCGGTGGTGCGGCCGCCGCCGGGCAGCGCCAGGGTGACCGCGTCGTCGCCGCGGTACCAGTCCATGCGCGTGCCCCGGGTGCTGCCGCTCTGGCTCTCGACGGCGTGGACGCGGTCGGCCGAGGTGTGCCAGTAGCCGCGGTAGGCGTAGTCGGCGGTGCGGGACTGCCAGTAGACGAACAGGTCGCCGTCGACGTAGTGGTAGCCGATGTCGTTATACGTGTCGTTGGGCGGGATGCGCAGGTCGTGGGTGAGCACGGCGCCCTCGCGATCGAGCACGCGGACCTGCCGGGAGCCCGCCGCGATCAGGTACGGCCAGGCGTCGGCGACCACGATGTCGTCGACGTCCTTCCTCGGTACGAGGGTCGCGGCGGCCTCCTCCCAGGCCGGCCAGCCCAGCTCATCGAAGATCCCGGTCCGCAGCGTTCGGGCGAGCACGGGGGAGACGTCGGCCGCGGCGGCCTGGCGTACCTCGTCCTCGGCCAGGACCAGGGCCTCGCCCGGCAGCCAGGACAGCCGCCGCAGCGCCTCGGGCAGCTCGGGCAGCCCGGCGGACGTCGACCGCGCGCAGACCTTGCGCACCCACTCGGCCAGCATCGGCCGGCTGCCGTCGGAGGCGGCCAGCAGGCGGACGGCGCGCAGCCCGTCGGAGTCGCCGGTGAACGTGTCGGCCGAGCGCTGGAAGGCCGCCGTGAACCGGCCGTCGGCGGCCAGCGCGGCCAGGTCGCGCTGCCCCTCGCCCTTCGCCCAGTGCTCCAGCCGCAGGTAGTCGCCCTCGCCGGGGTCGGCCACGGGCAGGCCGAGCGCGAGGAACAGGTCGAGCAGATCGACGTCGTACGGGTCCGTCAGCCGGGTCGTGGTGCCGGCGAGCTCGGCGCGCAGCCGGTCGGCGGCCCGCTCGACGAGCGTGTAGAGGACCGGCAGCCGCGGCGGCAGGCCATAGGTGGCGTTGCGGGTGGTGAGGAAGCGCCGGAGCCAGCCCGACGCGCCGTCCTCCGGCACCTGGCCCGAGACGAGGTCGTCGACGGCGCCCGCCGCCTCGAGGACGTCCAGCCACACACCGGGCACGTCGTTGTCGTGGCTCTGCGGCATGACGGCGAGCAGCGTCGCGCGCACCTCGGGCTCGCGCGCGCCCAGCGCCCCGATCGCCGCGCGGTGTGCCTTCCACCAGCCGGTGGCGGCCCGCAGGGTGGCGGGCAGGGCGAGCAGCTCGCGCAGGTACGACTGCTCGGTCGCGTCGGCGTCCACGCCGGCCGCCCTGGCCAGGCGGCGCAGGTCGGTGGCCATCTGGGCGGAGGGGGGCATCCCGCCCGCCGTGCGCCGCACGCACAGCTGGGAGAAGCGGCGCAGCGCCTCGTCGGCGGACACCCGGGCGGCCAGCTCCTTGGCGTAACCGGACAGCACCTTGACCGGCAGCGCCCCCGCCAGCGCGAACTCCAGGAACACCGAGTCGAGCCGGTCCTCGTCGACCTCCAGCCCGTGCTCGGCCTCCGCCTTGCGGGCGCTGGAGAACATCTGGGAGGCGTAGGTGGCGTTCTCCACGCCGATGAACACCCGCCCGGCCTGCTCGTAGAAGGTGGGCAGGAAGTGCGGAACGGACGCGCCGAGCCGGCGGGCCAGCTCGTGGTAGCCGTCGAGCGCGTTCTTGGGCTTGGACTTGGCCTGGCGGGAGATCCGCTCCAGCTCCGGGACGACGGCGAGCGCGTGCTGCCCGTCGCCGGGGTAGTGCACCAGCACCCACTCGGGGAAGCCGAGCGAACGCCTTAACCCGAGCCCGACCACCGCCGGCTCCCCGTCGGGCTCCAGGCCCAGGAACCCGGCGGCCAGGTCCTCGGCCGCGCCCAGCTCGCCCGCGACCAGGCGCACGACCACGCGGTCGTCGAGCACGGGGTGACGGTAGCGGCGGGCGGTCATCGGCACGGCGCCCTCGACCGCGCTCTCGGTGTCCGGCGGCAGGATCGCTCCGGCCTTCAGCAGCTGCTCACTCATGCGTCCTTGCCCTCCTCGACCTTGCGCCCCGCGTACAGCGCCGCGGCCATCCGCATCCCCTCCGACCAGGCCACCGGGCCGACCTCACGCAGCGGCAGCGTCCTGCCGTCGAGGTCCTGCCAGGTCAGGCCGCCCGTGCTCACCTCGTCCTCCCAGTACGGCTCGCCGATCCAGACGCTCGCCTCGGTGATGGCCCCTGCGTCGCGGACCCGGCAGGTGGCGTAGCCGCCGGTGACCCGGTAGCCGAGCGTGGTGGCCCGCGCGGCCAGGCCGAAGCGGGAGTCGTACGTGCCGCCGGAGAACTCCGTCACGGTCGTCGCCCTGACGTCCAGGTCGGCGGGCTTGCGCCAGGTGGCGCGGTGGATCTGCTCGACCTTCTGGACCACGCCCAGCTCGGCGGCGAACTCCCGCAGGTCGTCGAGGTCGGGCAGCAGCACCGGGTGGGGCAGCGTCACCGTGCGCGGCGACAGCCGTACGGTCTCGCCGTCGAGGTTGACCACGCGCAGCTCGCCCGTCTCGGTGGCGTCGCGCAGGAAGCCCACCTCGTCGGGGTCGTCGCCGACCACGGCCAGGTCGCGCAGCGCCGACTGCCACGCCTCGTCCGGCCACACCCGGGCCAGCAGCCCGGTCGGCACGGGCAGGGACGACACCATCCACAGGTCCGCCTGCGCCACGCACGCGGCGGCGTGGCGGTCGAGCCACTCGGCGAACCGGCGCAGCCGGTCCACCTCGGGGTGATCACGCAACGCCTTCGGCAGCGATTTCAGCTGCCGTCCCGCCGATCGGCCGGAGGTGGCTCGCGCCGCCACCCGGCCTTCTATCAGGGCAACCTCGTACCCGTCGCCCGCTGCCAGCCAACCCAACGGTCCCCGCCTTCCAGACGCCCGAATCCGGGCATGAAACCTCGAATGAGCAGGGCTTTCCGTGCCCCTGCCGCTGTTGTTGCGCCGAACCTAGCGGCCCTGACCGACAAATGCGTGGATCTCGCGAATTATCGGGCAAGCGGTCTTGTCACGGTGCGGGCCGTGCCCGACGATCGTCGCGACGGGCGAGCGCGCGGGGGTGACGGTTCGTGGGCGGCAGGTCTTCGATCGTGATCGGCGGGCTGGCGGCGGTCCTGTCCCTGACGTCGTGCAGCGGCGACGGACCTGCGGAAACGACCCCCTCCACGGCGAGCTCCCCGTCCGCCGGCACGCCGTCCCCCAGCGCGCCGGTGGCCTGGGCGCAGGGCCTCTGCCTCGACGTCCGGGTGCCCAAACCGGACACCCAGGTCCCGGCGCCGGTCGACTGCACCCTGGCGACGGCCGGCGTGCGGATCATCCGGCTGGTGGCCCAGGGCGAGGGCGCCGCGAAGTGCCCGCCCGACTCCGACGGCTGGCTGGACGACCCGGCGGGCTCCCGGACGGCCTGCCTGCGCAACCGCGTCGGCCCGCATCCCGGGGACCCCGGCAAGGGCGGCGGCGTCCTGAAGGCCGGCGACTGCACGCTCATCCAGGACGGCGACGTCCAGGAACGGGCCTGCTTCGACGCCCACGGCCCCGGCAGGATCCGCTCCTTCACCAGGACGAAGAAGGCGTGCGAGCGCAGGATCTGGTCGTACGCCTACAAGTGGAACGGCTCGTACGTCTGCGTCGGCCCCGGCGAGGACGCCACGGACGTCGGCCCCAGGTACGAGCCCGGCAATTGCCTGACCGCGCCGAAGACCAAGAAGCGCAAGACCGTGTTCGGGACCGAGACGGCCATCGTCGGCGGCCTCCGTCACCTGCGTCCGGCGGTTGTGACCCCCGATAGGCTGGCGGCATGATCTTAGTGACCGGCGCCACCGGTAACGTCGGCTCCGAACTCGTCGCCGCGCTGGCCTCGGCCGGCTGGCCGGTCCGGGCGCTCGTCCGGGACCCGCGCCGCGCCGCCCTCCCGGCCGGCGCCGAGCCCGTGACCGGCGACCTCAACCGGCCGGAGAGCCTGGCCGGAGCGCTCGACGGCGCCCAGGGGCTGTTCCTCATGCCGGGCTACGCGGACATGCCCGGGCTGCTGGCCCTGGCCCGCGACGCCGGCGTGCGGCACGTCGTGCTCCTGTCCGGCGGCTCGGCCGCGCTGGAGGACCTCGGGAACGCGGTCTCCCGCTACATGACGCTCTCGGAGCGGGCCGTGCGCGAGTCGGGTCTGGCCTGGACCTTCCTGCGGCCCAGGTCGTTCATGTCCAACGCGCTGCGCTGGCTCCCGCAGCTCGAGGCCGGCGACGTGGTGCGGGTGCCGTTCGCCGACGTGCCGGTCGCGGCCGTCGACCCGTACGACATCGCGGCCGTCGCGGCCCGCGCGCTGCTGAGCGGCGAGCACGAGGGCCGGATCCACGAGCTGACCGGCTCCCGCGCGCTGCTGCCCGCCGACCAGGTCGCCGTTCTCGCCCAGGTGCTGGGCCGGGACCTGCGGTGCGAAGGGCTGACGAACAGCCAGGCGCGCGCCGAGATGGAGGCGGGCATGCCGGTCGAGTACGTCGACGCCTTCTTCCAGTTCTTCGTGGACGGCACGCTCGACGAGACGACGGTCCACCCGACCGTGGAGGACGTGCTCGGACGGCCGCCGCGCACGTTCGAGCAGTGGGCGCGGGACCACGCGGACGCCTTCCGCAAGAGCTAGCCCGCCAGGTGGGTGGGGGCGAACATGCGCAGGGTCGCGGGCAGCACGACGACGCTCGGCCCCGGGGTCCGCAGCGCCCGCGCGAGGTCGCTCTCCAGGTCCTCCGGAGTGGTGCGCCGGGCCGGCACGCCGAAGGCCGCCGCGAGGGCGGCGAAGTCCGGCCTGGCCAGCTCGGTCCCCGTGGCGGCGCCGAACGCGTCCGTCATGTACTCGCGCAGGATGCCGTAGCCGCCGTCGTCCACGATCAGCCAGGTCACGTCGAGCCGGTGCTGGTGCAGCGTGGCCAGCTCGGCCAGGCCGTACATGGCCCCTCCGTCGCCGCTGACCGCGAGCACCGGCCCGCCGGTGGCGGCGGCCGCGCCGAGCGCGGCGGGCAGCGCGTAGCCGAGCCCGCCCGCGCCCTGCGCCGACTCCATCGGCCGCGGCCAGGCGGACCAGGCCCAGTACGCCAGGATCGTCATGTCCCAGAAGCTCAGGGCCTGTTCCGGTAGCGCGCGGTCGATGGCCGCGAGCAGCGACCGTTCGAGCGCGAGGTCCTGCGCGTCCAGCCGCGCGGCGACGCGCCCGAGCACGTCGCGCACCGCCGACTGGGCCGCCGACCGCACCGCCGACTGGGCCGCCGGTTGGGCCCCCGGCCGGCCCGCTGCCCCGTCCCGGCCGGTACGCGCGCCCTTCACGGCCCGCGCCAGCTCCTCCAGCGCCGCCCGGGCGTCCGCGTGCACGGCCAGCGCCGGATGGTTGGACTCGAGCTTGCCGAGATCGGCCTCGATCTGCACCACCCGGCCCCGCGGCCGCATCGTGTGGTAGTTGCTGGACAGTTCCCCCAGCCCCGAGCCCACGACCAGCAGCACGTCGGCCTCCTCCAGGAACGCCGTCAGGTGCCGGTCCTCCAGCCACGACTGGAGCGACAGCGGGTGCTCCCAGGGGAAGGCGCCCTTCGCGCCGAACGTGGTGGCGACCGGCGCGTCCAGCTCCTGGGCCAGCTCCAGCAGGGCCGCCTGGGCGCCGGCGCGCACCACCCCGCCGCCGGCCAGGATCACCGGATTGGCCGCCCGTACCAGCAGGTCCGCCGCCGCGGCGACGAGCTCGGCCCGCGGGGCGAGCGGTCTCGGCGCCACCCGGAGCTCGGTCACCGCCGGGATCCCGGTCTCGGCGAGCAGCACGTCCTGCGGGATCTCCACCAGGACCGGGCCCGCGGGCGCGGTCAGCGCGAGCTCCCACGCCTCGGCCAGCGCCGGCGCGATCTGCCCGGCCGTCCGCACCACGCGGGCCGACTTCACGACGTCCCTGAAGGCCGCGGCCTGGTCCGGCAGCTCGTGCAGGTAGCCCTTGCGCCGCCCGCCCAGCCCGTCCGCGGGGATCTGGCTGCTGACGACCAGCACGGGGACGCCGGCCGCGCGGGACTCCATGAGCGCGGGGAGGGTGCCCAGCGCGCCCGGGCCGGTGGAGACCATCAAAGGCGTGACCGAGCCGGTCGCGCGGGCGTGGCCGTCGGCCGCGAAGGCGACGCTCAGCTCGGTACGGCACCCCACGTAGCGCAGGTCAGAGCGGCGCAGCGCGTCGAACAGGCCGAGCGCGTGCTGCCCCGGCTCGCCGAAGACCGTGGTGGCGCCGAGCGCGGCCAGCGACTCGACGACCAGGTCGCCGCCCGTCCGCACGGCTTGTCCCCGTGACATGGTCGGATCCTTTCCTCTACAGGACCTTGGCCAGGAAGGCCCTGGTCCGCTCGTGCCTGGGCCGGGCGATCAGCTCGGCGGCCGGTCCCGCCTCGACGACCAGCCCGTCGTCCATGAAGACGACGTGGTCGGCGACCTCGCGGGCGAACCCGATCTCGTGCGTCACCACGACCATCGTCATCCCCGCTCCGGCCAGGTCCTTCATCACGTCGAGGACCTCGCCGACGAGCTCGGGGTCGAGCGCGCTGGTCGGCTCGTCGAACAGCATCAGCTTGGGCTTCATGGCCAGGGCCCGGGCGATGGCCACGCGCTGCTGCTGGCCCCCGGACAGCTGAGCGGGGAGGTGGCCGGCCCGCTCCTCCAGGCCGACCCGCCGCAGCAGGTCGAGCGCCTCCTGCCGGACGGCCTCGCGGGGGCGGCCGAGCACGTACACGGGCGCCTCCATGACGTTCTCCAGCGCGGTGCGGTGCGGGAAGAGGTTGAAGCGCTGGAACACCATGCCGATGTCCCGCCGCTGGTCGGCCACCTCGCGCGGGCGCATCTCGTACTTCTTGCCGCCGGAGCGGCGGTAGCCGACCAGGTGGCCGTCGACCCAGATCTCCCCGGCGTCGAGCCGTTCGAGGTGGTTGACGCAGCGCAGGAAGGTCGACTTGCCCGAGCCCGACGGGCCGAGCAGGCACACCACCTGGCCGGCGTGGACCGTCAGGTCGATGCCCTTGAGCACCTCGACCTTCCCGAAGCTCTTGCGCACGCCCCGCGCGCTGAGCAGTTCGTTCACGATCGGCCTCCGAACCGTCGTTCGAGCCGTGACTGGGCCAAGGTCAGCAGCGTGGTCAGGACGAGGTACCAGAGGCTGGCGACGATCAGCAGCGGGATCTGCTGGAAGTTGCGGCCGTAGATCAGCTGGGCGCTGGTCAGCAGGTCGGGGAGGCCGATGACCAGCACCAGGGAGGTGAGCTTGAGCATCGAGATCGCCTCGTTGGCGGTCGGCGGCACGATCACCCGGGCCGCCTGGGGCAGGATGACGCGCCGGTAGACCAGCGCGGGCCGCATGCCCAGCGCCTCGGCGGCCTCCCGCTGCCCGTGGTCGACCGAGCCGATGCCCGCTCTGACGATCTCGGCCATGTACGCCGCCTCGTTCAGCCCGAGGCCGAGGATGGCCGCGGTGAACGGCGTGATCAGCGCGTTGACCGGCGCGGAGAAGAACTCGGGGCCGAAGGGGACGCCCAGGCTGATCCGCGGCATCACGGCGCCCAGGAAGAACCAGAACAGCAGCTGGACCAGGATGGGCGTGCCGCGGAAGAGCCAGACATAGGCGGCGGCGACCCAGCGCAGCAGCGGATTGTCCGACAGCCGCATGATCGCCAGCGCGGTGCCGAGCACGGCGCCCGCCAGCATGGCCAGCGCCGTCAGCTCGACCGTGAGCAGCAGCCCGCGCATGATCGAGCGCTCGAAGAGGTAGCCGGCCACCAGGTCGGGCCGGAGCGCCGGGGTGGTCACCACGAAGTTGACCGCCATCGCGGCCAGCACCGCGAGCACCGCGGCGGCCACCCACCGGCCGGGCCGCCGCAGCGGCACGATCGGCTCGGTCATGTGCTCCCGGGCGCTGGTCATGCGCCCGCGTTGATCGCGGCGTCCTTGAACGCCTGCGCCTGCAGGTTCCACTTGGCCAGGAGCTGGTCGTAGGTCCCGTTCGCGATGAGCTTCTTCAGCGCGGCCTGAACGGCGTCACGCAACTGCGGCTTGCCCTTCGGGACCGGGATGCCGACGGGAAGCGGGTCGATCGCGCTCACCGCGACCTCGAACTGCTGCGGAGCCTGCTTCACGCTGTAGGCCAGGGTCAGGTCGAGCGCGGCGACCATGTCGGCCCGCCCGGACTGCAGGGCCTGTACGGCGCTCGCCTGGTCGGGGAAGGGGACCTTCTCCACGGCCGGTTTTCCGGCCCCGGCGCACTTCTTCGTGACGTCGTCCACGAGCAGGTCGCCGGTCGCGGCCTTCTCGACCGCGACCTTCCTGCCGCACATGTCGAGGGCCTCCTTGACGCCCTGCGGGTTGCCCTTGGCCACCATGAGCGCCGACCCGGACTTGAGGTAGTCGACGAAGTCCACCTGCTCCTGGCGTTCCTTCTTGTCGAGCATGCTGGTCAGGCCGAGGTCGTAGCGGCCCGCGTTGAGGCCGCCGATGATGCCGTCGAAGCTGACGTTCTCGAAGGCGAACTCCACACCCAGCACCTCGCCGAGCGCCTTGCCGAGGTCGGCGTCGAACCCGAGCACGGTCTTGTTGTCGGTGTCGAAGAACTCCATGGGCGGGAAGGAGACGCCGGAGGCCACCCGTATCTTGCCGGCCTGCCGGATGTCGGCCGGGAGCAGCTGGGCAGCCGCCTCGTCCTTCGCGCCTGCCGCGATCTCGGTCTTGGGGGCGGCCGCCGTGGTGGTCTCCTCGGGCGCGGCGCAGCCGGTGAGGGCCAATCCGGCGAAGAGGGTGATGGCAAGTGCTCTTCTCATGTGGTGCCGTGCCTTCCCGAACAGGGGCGAATGACTACCGAGTGTGAAGGCCGTACCCCCAACCTTCAATCGGGGCAGCACTCAAGACCCGCCATATCCTTTGTGGGTGACCACAAAGGTGTCCGTGGAGGACCTGCTGCGCTCTCCCGCACTCCAGCTACGGCTCCTGGCCGGTGAGGCGGGGCTGGGGCGGTCGGTGTCGTGGGCGCACGTCAGCGAGCTCGACGACCCCACGCCGTGGCTGCTCGGCGCGGAGGTCATCATGACGACGGGGATCGCGATCCCGCGCCAGGCCGCCAAACAGCGCGCCTACCTGGAGCGGCTCGACGACGCGGGCGTGTCGGCGCTCGCCCTGTCGGCGGCGCTGCACGTGCCGCCGCTGCAGGATGCGTTCATCCAGGCCGCCGAGGAGCGGGGGATGCCCGTGCTCGAGGTGCCGCTGGCCGTGCCGTTCATCGCGATCGCCCAGGAGGTGGCCGCGGCCGTGCAGGAGGACGCCAGGCAGCGCCTCGGCGCGCAGCTGCAGGTGTTCGGGGCGCTGCGCTGGCTGGCGGCCGAGGATCTCGACAGCGCGACGCTGTTCAAGCGGCTGGAGCGGCTGTCCGGATACGAGGTCTATCTGTGCACCACGCAGGGGCGGCCACTGCTGCCGGGGGTGCCGGTGCCCGACGTCGCGGTGCTGCCTTCCGAGCCGGAGGCGCCGCCCACCATCCCCGGTGGTTTCGTCCTGCCCGTGCCCGCGCCGGGAGGCCCGGCGGGCTTCCTCGTCGCCTTCGAGCGCCAGGGGGCCAGGCCCGCCGGGCTGGCCGTGGTGCAGCACATCGCCACGGTTGCCGCCCTGCAGGTGGCCATGGCCCGCAACGAGCGCGAGACGCTACGCCGCCAGGGCGCCGAGACCCTGTCCGAGCTGCTCCAGGACGTCCTCGACCCGGCCGCGGCGCGGCGGCGCCTGGTCAGGATGGGCATCCCCGTGGAGGCCGAGCTGGCCCTCCTCGTGATCAGGAACGTGCCCGACGAGGCCATCCACCGGGCGCTCGACGACGCGCCGCACCTGATGCTGCGCCGCGGCGACGACCGCTACGTGCTCGGCTCGCCCGCCCTCGGCCCGGCGATCGCCGCGCTGCCGGGCGTCGCGGCGGGCATGAGCAGGCCGTTCCCGCCGGGGGAATCCATGCAGATCCCCAAGCGGGAGGCGGTGTGGGCGGCCTCCTCGGCGTCCGAGTCGGGACGCGCGCTGATCCACTACGGCGACGACACCACCGGCCGGTGGCTGCCCGACGACCCGTGGGCGCTCACCGCGCTGGTCGAGAACGTGCTCGGCAAGGCGCTCGCCTACGACTCCGCGCACGGGTCCCAGCTCCTGACGTCCGTGCGGACCTGGATGGAGCGTGACCGGCGCACCGAGGACGCCGCGACCGCGCTGCACATCCATCCCAACACCCTGGCCTACCGCCTGCGCAGGTTCGCCGAGCTGACGGGCCGCGACCTGACGTCCACCGCCGCGTTCGCGGAGGTCTGGCTGGCCCTGCGGGCGGGTCGCCAGCTCGGTCTCATGGACTGACGCCGCGACAGCTCGGGATGCCCGGCCCCGGGTGGCCCGGGGCCGGGCGGGCGCGGTCAGGGCTCAGGCGTCCTCGTCCACCTGGATGGCGGCCGCCGGGCAGACGGCGGCGGCCTCACGCACGGCGGCATGCCGGTCCGCGGCGGGCTCGGCCTCCAGCAGGATGACGATGCCGTCGTCCTCGTTCTGGTCGAACACCTCCGGCGCGATCAGCACGCACTGGCCCGCGCCGCAGCACTTGGCCTCGTCCACGATGATCTTCATCTGAGTCTCCTCCTCACCAGCGGACCGGGACCTGGCGCAGGCCGCCGACCACGAGGCCCTCCACCCGGTGCAGCTCCTCCACCGGCACGGCCAGCTCCAGGGTGGGCAGCTTGCGCAGCAGCACCTCGAGGACGACCTGCAGCTCGGTGCGGGCCAGGGACTGGCCGAGGCAGGAGTGGGAGCCGGAGCCGAAGGCCAGGTGCGGGTTCGGGGTGCGGGTCAGGTCCATCTCGGCGGCCGCGTCGAAGACGCTCTCGTCGCGGTTGGCGGCGGCCATGCTGCAGATCACGGTCGTGCCGCGGGGCAGCACCGTGCCGCTGACCTCGGTCTCCTCCTTCAGGTAGCGGGGCAGGCCGAAGCCGGAGTTGGCGTCGAAGCGCAGCACCTCCTCCACCGCCGTACGCACCAGCGACGGGTCGGCCAGCAGCCGCTCCCAGCGGGTGCGGTCGGCCAGCAGCATCCCCACCATCTTGCCGATCATGTTGGCGGTGGTCTCGTGCCCGGCCACGAGCAGCCCCATCCCGGTGGCCAGCAGCTCGACGTCCGTCAGGCCCTCGCCCTCGGCGGCGCTGGCCTCGATCAGCTCGCTGAGCAGGTCGTCGCCCGGCGTCACCCGCTTGGCGGCCACGTGCTCGGACATGTACTGGATGAACTCGGCCTGCGAGGCGTCGGTCTCCGCCTGGGTGAACTTGGTCAGGTTGAGCAGGCTGTCCGACCAGTGGGCGAAGCGGTCCCGGTCGGAGGCGGGCACGCCGAGCAGGTCGCAGATCACGTACACGGGCAGGGGGAAGCCCAGGGACGCCTTGAGGTCGCCGGGGGCGCCGTGCTCGACCATGTCGTCGATGAGCTGCTCGGCGATCTGCGCCATGGCGGGCCGCAGGGCGGCCATGCGCTTGGCGGTGAAGTACTTGCCGACCAGGCGCCGCCACCGCTGGTGCGGCTCCCCGCTGTCCGGGATGATCGCCGCCATCTCGCTGCTGAACAGCCCGCCGTCGTCGTTGGCCGACAGCCGGGCCGCGTCGGGCGCGTTCAGCAGGCGGGTGAAGCGCGGGTCGGCCAGCACCTGCTTGACGTCCTCGTACCGGGTGAGCAGCGTGGCCTCGTCGCCGCTGGGCAGCGTGACCCGCGCGACCGGGCACTTCCCCCGCAGGTCCGCCCACTCGGCAGGCGGCTCCAGCGCCGCCTCGCTCGGGATCGGATAGCTCAGGACCTGCTCGCTCTGCGTCATGCGGTATCTCCTCAAAAGGGTACGGAACTGGCGATGTTGCGCTCCAGGAATACCGGACGATGTCGTCCGGTTGCTACCGTACTCCTATGCCCAACACGCGTCGACCCAACAGAGGCCCCAGCGCCGCCGCCGAGAACCGCGCGGCGCTGATCGAGGCGGCCCGCGAGCTGTTCGCCACGGATGGCTTCGACGCGCCGCTCACCTCGATCGCGCGGGCGGCCGGGGTCGGCCAGGGCAGCCTCTACCGGCACTTCCCCGACCGCGTCAGCCTCGCGCTGGCCGTGTTCGACGACGGCATCAAGGCGCTGGAGGCGCTGGCCACCGACCCCGCGGCCACGCTCGACGACGTGCTGGCGCTGACGACCGATCAGGCGATCGCCTCGACGGCGTTCATCGCGATGGTCAGCGCCACGGATCCGCGCATCATGAGCCTGCGTTACCAGGTGGAGGCGCTGCTGGAGGGGCCGCTGGCCAGAGCGCGGGAGGCCGGCCGCGTGCGCGAGCACGTCACCGCCGAGGATCTGGTGACGGCGTTGGGCATGATCGCGGGGCTGCTTGCGAGTAGCCGGAGGACGTGGGCGGGGGGTCGGCGGCCGCCGCGGGGCCAGTTCTCGTACTCGTAGAGGCGGGCCTCGCGCAGTTCGGCATCAGGCTCCATCCGATGGGCGACGCCGGTCAGGGCGTGGTGCACATCATC